>ONST01000033.1 GCA_900320575.1 uncultured Eubacteriales bacterium | reverse complement strand
CGTTACAGGGAACGGATCCGTTCCAGCGCCGCCAGCGAATTCTCATAGGAGCCGAAGGCGGTCAGGCGGAAGAAGCCTTCCCCGTTGGGACCGAAGCCGGAACCCGGAGTACCGACCACGTTCGCCCGCTCCAGAAGATAATCAAAGAACTCCCAGGAGGTCATGCCGTCCGGGGTCTTCAGCCAGATGTACGGCGAGTTGACGCCGCCGTAGACCGTGTAGCCCATGTCCTTCAGGCCGTCGTAAATGGTGCGGGCGTTCTTCATGTAGAACTCCACGAGCCCGCGGATGGACTTCCGGCCCTCTTCGGTGTAGCAGGCCTCGCCGGCCTTCTGCATGATGTAGGGGGCTCCGTTGTACTTGGTCCCGTGGCGCCGCGCCCACATATCGTGCAGGCTGGCATTTCCGCACTTCAGGTCCTTCGGGACCACGGTATAGCCGAGACGGACGCCGGTAAAGCCGGCGTTCTTCGAGAAGCTGCGGATCTCGATCGCGCAGCTGCGCGCGCCCTCGCACTCGTAGACCGAGTGAGGGACATTTTCCTCGGAAATATACGCCTCGTAGGCCGCGTCGTAAATGATCACGCAGCCGTTCTCATTGGCGTAATCCACCCATCGCTGCAGCTCGTCCCTGCGGATCGCCGCGCCGGTGGGGTTGTTCGGGAAGCACAGGTAAATGATATCCGGCCGCTCCTTCGGCAGCTCCGCCACGAAGCCGTTGGCCTCCGTGCAGGGCATGTAGATCACGTCGCTCCAGTAACCGGTGGCCGCGTCGTAGGTACCGGTGCGGCCGGCCATCACGTTGGAATCCACGTAGACCGGGTAGACCGGATCGCAGACCGCGATGCGGCAGCTTCCGTCGAACAGCTCCTGGATATTGCCGGAGTCGCTCTTCGCGCCGTCGGAGACGAAGATCTCGTCCGCATAGATCTCGCAGCCTCTTGCCGCGAAATCCTCGCGGGCAATGGTCTCCCTGAGGAACGCGTAGCCCAGATCCGGCGCGTAGCCGCGGAAGGTCTCCGCAGACGCCATCTCATCCACCGCGCTGTGGAGGGCTGCGATGATCGGAGGGGTCAGCGGCTGCGTGACGTCGCCGATGCCCAGACGGATGATCTTCTTATCCGGGTTGGCCTCCGCAAAGGCCGCCACCTTCTTCGCGATGGTGGAGAACAGATAACTTCCCGGCAGCTTCAGATAATTTTCATTGACCTTATACATCGATTTCTCCTTCAAAAACCTCGACAGCCTCTCCTGTCATGAACAAATGTCCGTCTTCCGCCCACTCGATCTCCAGATCGCCGCCCAGAAGCTGCAGCGTCACCTTCCGCTCCGTCCTTCCGGTGCGGACAGCCGCAGCCGCGGAGGCGCAGGCACCGGTCCCGCAGGCGAGCGTCTCGCCGGAGCCGCGCTCCCAGACCCGCATCCGCAGGGTCTTCCGGTCGATCACATTGACAAATTCCGCGTTGACGCGGTCCGGAAAGACCGGATCACGCTCGATCGGCGGTCCGATCTCCTCAAGATCCAGGCCGCGCACGTCCTCCTCCGTAAAAAACACCGCGTGGGGATTTCCCATGGATACGCAGGTCATCCGGCAGTCCCGGCCGCCGAAACGCGCGGGGATCTCCACCGCCTCCGCGATCCCTTCGCTTACCAGCACGGGGACCGCTTCCGGCGCGAAAGACGGGACGCCCATGTCCACGCGGACGCGGGAGACCTGTCCGTTTTCCGGATAAAGGGTGAGGGCCTTCACGCCGCTCAAGGTATCCACGGTGATCTCCGTCTTTTCCGTCAGCGCGTGATCGTAGACGTATTTTCCCACGCAGCGGATCCCGTTTCCGCACATCGCGCCGCGGGAGCCGTCCGCATTGTACATCGCCATTTCGAAATCCGCCTTCTCCGACGGAAGGATCAGGATCAGGCCGTCGGAACCGATCCCGAAGTGGCGGTCGCTGACCTTTCTGGCGACGGCAGAAGGATCCGCGAGGGCCTCCTTCGTGCAGTCCACGTAGACGTAATCATTTCCCGCGCCCTGCATTTTCGTAAAATGCATGCCGGCCTCCTTTCTCTGCCGGAATCCCTTCCGGCCCGGTCTGTCAGCGGTTCCTGGTCCTGCAGTAGGAAATGAACCCCTTAAGGATCTCCCGCTCTTCCCGGCCCACAAAGCGCATCCGGGAGAGCTTCCGCTCCGCCCGCGCGAAGCAGGCGTCCATGACGCTCCTCGCGTAATCCAGGGCGCCGGACTCCCGGAAGATCCGGCGGACCTCCTCCAGCTCGTCCACGCTCACCTGCCGCTTTCCGTAGTAGCGGGAGAGCTCCTCATAGTACTCCGGAGCCTGGGAACGCACATACAGGTAGAGGATCGTCTGTTTGTATTCGGAAATATCCGAGCCTACGTCCTTGCCCAGATAATCCGCCTCAGAATAGATCCCGAGAATATCGTCCATGATCTGGTAGGCGATGCCCAGCTCGTCGCCGAAGCGGTCCATCGCCCGCATGGACGCTTCGTCCGCTCCTCCCAGAAGGAGCCCGAGGCGCAGCGGGCCGATGACCGAGTAGCAGGAGGTCTTGAGATGATAGATCTCCTTCACCGACTGCTCCAGAAGGCGCAGCCGCTCCTCCTCCGTCAGGGAGACGTCCTGCAGCTCGTAGGGAAGGATCACGTCCAGCAGCTCGCCGCGGATCGTATCCAGGACGATGCGGTCGAAGCAGGCGATCACCTGCGCGCACAGCGGGTCCGCAGCGTAGCTTTCGGCGATCCGCGCATTTGCCAGATAGAGGCCGAGATCGCCGGCGCAGATCGCCGTGGATTTCGCCAGGGATTCCACGCTCTCCGATTCCGCAGACATGCGGATCTGCCGGAGCCGGCTGCGGTCCTCCGACCGGCGGGTGATCGTGAACTTTCCTCTGCGGATCTCCGCGTTGTCGATAATATCGTCGTGGATCAGCACGCCGGTCTGGAACATCTCGAAGGCCAGCGCCAGGTCGTCCGCGTAATCGTCCGTCTTCCCGGAAGCGATGCGGTAGCCGAGAGTGATCAGTACGCCCCGGAGCAGCTTTCCGCCGGAATTCAGGTCCGCCAGATCCCCGGTGACCGTGCGGATCAGCGGATTCTTCTCCCTTTGCAGTCCGCGGTTCCAGACCTTCATCTTCTGTTCCAGCCGCTTCCGCGTCTCTTCGTAGCAGGCGCGGAAAGCCGGAAGCTCCGTCTCTTTCCTCATGAAAACGCCTCCTTTATCTGCCCTTGTTGATCTGGATCGTCCGGTAATACGCGAGCGCCTCCTGCAGGTCCGCTTCCGAAAAATCCGGCCACAGCACGTCCGTGAAATAGAGCTCCGCGTAGGTCGTCTGCCAGGGCAGGAAATTCGACAGCCGGTGATTTCCGCCGGTCCGGATCATCAGATCCACGTCCGGAATGCCCGCCGTATCGAGATAACGTTCGAACAGCTCCTCCGTCAGCTCCTGCGGATCCTCCCGTCCGGCCAGCACGTCGGCGGTGTATTTCCGGATCCCCCGCAGGATCTCGTCCCGGCCGCCGTAGCTGATCGCGATCTGCAGGTTGAGCGTTTTGCAGTCCTTCGACCGCTCCTCCGCCCGCCGTACGACGTCCAGCATCTCCGGGGAGAGCCGCTCAACGTCGCCGATGACCCGGACCCGGGTGTCCATCTCGATACACAGATCCATTTTCTCCACAAAGAACTGCTTCATGAGCCGGAACAGTCCCGAGACCTCCGTCTGCGAGCGGTCCCAGTTCTCGGTGGAAAATGCGTAGACCGTCAGATACGGGATCTCCGCATTCTCACACCAGCGGCAGACGTCCACGAAGGTGTCGCCGCCTTTTTCATGGCCCTTCAGGACCGACTGCAGCAGATGCTGCCGGGCCCAGCGCCGGTTTCCGTCCATGATCACGCCCAGATGCCTGACCTGATGATCCGCCATAAGCCACCTCACATATGAAAGACGCCGTAGGACAGAAAGCCCACGATGGTCGCAGCCAGGGCGATCCCCGCAAGGATCGCCAGAGACGCTTTCTTCAGATCCACTTCCAGAAGGGAGGCGATCAGCGCTCCCGTCCAGCCCCCGGTCCCCGGGAGCGGAATTCCCACAAAGGTGAGAAGCCCGATGAATTCCGCCTTTTTAATACCGTCGCTCTTGTTCATCGCCCGGGTCTCCAGCTTTCTCACAAAACCTCCGAGAAGCTTCGTAGGCCGGAGCCAGTCGAACACCTTCCGCACGAACAACAGGACCAGCGGGATGGGAATGATATTTCCCAGTACCGAGAAGAAGATCGCCTGCGGCAGCGGCAGCATCAGCAGCCTTGCCAGCGGGATCCCCGCCCGAAGCTCCAGAATCGGCAGCATGGAGATCAGCATCACCGCCGCCTGCGGAGGCAGAAACGCCAGATTCTCCGCGAACCACTCCTGTACAACCTGCATAGTATCGTTTTCTCCTGTCCGTTTATTCTGTCCGTATTCCGTCCTGTTCCCGGCCGGAGAGACGCTCCGCGATGCCCGGGCACTCCGCGAGCACCGTCATCAGGTGCTCCATCTCTCCGTCCGTACCGATCGTGATCCGCAGATAATTGCGGATCCGGGGCTTATTGAACCAGCGGACGTAGATCTTCCGGCTCTTCAGGTAGTTGAAAATCGTCTCCGCGTCTGCGTCGGGGTGCGTCACAAAGACGAAGTTCGCGCAGGAATCCTCGAGGCGGAAGCCCAGGGTACGGAAATCCTCCTGCGCCTTTTCCCGCGTCGCGATGATCTTCCGGCAGCACTCCTCAAAATGTCCCTCATCCCGGACCGCCGCAGAAGCGAGGGCGATCGCCGGCCGGTTCATCGTGTAGGAATTGAAGCTGTATTTGACGTCGTTCAGGTACGCGATCAGCTTTTCATTTCCCATGGCGAAGCCGATGCGCAGGCCCGCCAGGGACCGCGATTTGGAAAAAGTCTGCGCGATCATCAGATTGTCGTACTTCCGGATCAGCGGCAGCGCGCTCTCCCCGCCGAAGTCGACGTAGGCCTCGTCCACGATCACCACGCTGTCCGGATTGGCCGCCACGATCTCCTCCACGTACTGCAGCGGAAGAAAGGCGCCGGTCGGCGCGTTGGGATTCGGGAAAACGATGCCCCCGTTTGGCTTTTTGTAGTCCTCCGGGTCGATATGGAAGTCCCCGTCCAGCGGCTGCTTCTCATAGGGGATCCGCAGAAGATCCGCCCAGACGTCGTAAAAGCTGTAGGTAATGTCAGGAAAGAGGATCGGTTCCCCCGAATGGAAGAAGGTCATGAACGCCATGGCCAGCACGTCGTCGGAGCCGACGCCGACGAAGACCTCCTTCTCCGAAAGCCCGTAGACTTCCGCGATCGCGCCCACCAGCTCCGAGGCGGCCGGATCCGGATACAGCCGGAGCTTGCCCTCGTTGATGGCGTCCATCGCGATCCGCACCGCGCCGGAGGGCGGGTACGGATTCTCGTTGGTATTCAGTTTAATGATTCCGCTCTCTTTGGGCTGTTCGCCGGGCACGTAGGGAACGACGCGCCGGACCCGTTTCTCCCAGCCCATCAGAAGCGCTCCGCAAGACGCCGGAAGCCCGGAAGAGAGCCCTGGATCGTCTCATAGGAGACGCAGTAAGCCAGTCTCACCCAGCCGGCGCAGCCGAAGCTGCTGCCCGGAACGATCAGGATGTGTTCCTTCTTCGCCTCCGCCACGAACTCCTTCTCATCCGGCACCGGGGATTTCACCCACAGATAAAAGGCGCCGTCCGGCTTCGCGCAGGTAAATCCGTATTCCGTGAGCGCCTCGTAGAGGAGCTTCCGGTTGCGGTCATAATAGGCGACGTCCGTCTTCTCCTCCAGGCACCGGGCCACGACCCGCTGCATCAGGGAGGGGGCGTTCACGAAGCCCAGGATCCGGTTGGCCACATTGGCCGCCGCGATCACGTCCTCCGCGTCCGACAGGGAATCCGGCATCACGATATAACCGATCCGCTCGCCCGGAAGGGAGAGCGACTTGCTGTAGGAGTAGCCGACCACCGTATTGTCGTAGAAATCCGGGATCCAGGGCACCTCCACCCCGTCGTAGGCCAGCTCGCGGTAGGGCTCGTCCGAGAAAATGTAAATGGCCGTGCCCAGTTCCGCCTGCTTCTTCCGGAGGACGTCGGCGATCCGGGCCAGGGTCTCCCTCGTGTAGACTACGCCGGTCGGATTGTTCGGCGTATTGAGGATGAGGATCTTCGTCCGCTCCGTAATGGCCGCTCCGAGCGCCTCGATATCCGGCTGGAAGGTGACAGGATCCGTCGGGACTTCCCGGAGCACGCCGTCGTAGTTGCCCGCGTAGGACCGGTATTCCACGAAATACGGGGTAAAGGTCAGCACCTCGTCGCCCGGATTCAGCATGGTCTTGAAGAAGACGTTCATGCCGCCGGCCGCTCCGACGGTCATCAGGATGTTCTTCGCCGCATAGGAGGTGCCGTAGAGCCCGTTCAGGTGCTCCGCGACCGCCGCGCGCACGTCCTCATAGCCGGAATTGCTCATATAGCCGTGCACAAGGACCGGATCCTCGTGTTCCAGGATATCTGTAATTGCCTCCTTCACAGCCGCCGGAGCCGGGACATTGGGGTTGCCCAGACTGAAATCATAGACATTTTCCGGGCCGAATTCCGCGGCCATCTTCTTTCCTTCTTCGAACATCGCGCGGATCACCGAGCTGTTCCGCACAAAACCGACCATTTTATCTGCAATCATTTCGCACCTCCGTAAAATGCGTACATGCGGACAGGGCGTCTCCTTTTGAAAACGGAAGACGCGCCGCCCGCTTCGTAACTTACTCCACCGTGAGCTTCTTGAAATTCTTCTTGCCTCTCCGAAGGACCGTTTCGCCCTTCGCGAGCTCGTCCTTCGAGAGCTTCTCGAAGATATCCGCCGCCTTGCGGTCGCCGATGCTCACGCCGTTCTGCTGGATGGCGCGCCG
>ONST01000021.1 GCA_900320575.1 uncultured Eubacteriales bacterium | reverse complement strand
TCCCGCCCGCCGCGTTTATGGCAGCCGGACTGATCATCGGGTCCGTCGCTCTGGTCGCAGCGGTGATCGCCATCGCCGTGGATATCTTCCTGATCAATCCCATTGAGATCGGAGGGAGCCGCTTCTTTCTGCAGAACCTGAACCGGAACGCGGAGGTGAAGGAGCTGGGCTACGCGTTCGACCATGAGTACCGGAACCTGATCAAAGTTATGCTCTTCCGGGATCTGTACCTTGTGCTCTGGTCGCTTCTGCTGATCGTGCCCGGGATCGTAAAATCCTACGAATACCGCATGATCCCCTATATTCTGGCGGAGAATCCGTATCTCACGAAAGAGGAGGCCTTCGCAAGGAGCCGGGCTCTGATGAACGGTCAGAAATGGAATGCCTTCGTTCTGGACCTGTCCTTTATCGGCTGGGAACTGCTGTCCATGCTGACCATGGGGATCTTAAGCATTTTCTACGTGAATCCCTACCGGAATATGACCAACGCCGCGCTCTATGAGGAGCTGGCGTACCGCAGCAATACCTACGGAGGCGGAACATGGACCGAATCCTGATCGCGGACGACGAAAAAGAGATCCGCTCGCTCCTGAAACTGTATCTGGAAAATGAAGGCTACGAGGTGGCGGAGGCCGGCGACGGCGAGGAAGCGCTTAAGGTGATGGCGGAGGGGAATATTTCCCTGTGCCTCCTCGATATCATGATGCCGAAGCTGGACGGGTTCCACGTCCTGCAGAAGCTCCGGGAGATCAGCAACATCCCGGTGATCATCATTTCCGCGAAGGACGCGGATCCGGAGAAGATCCTGGGCCTGAATCTCGGCGCGGACGATTACATGGTCAAGCCCTTTAATCCGCTGGAGGCCGTGGCCCGCGTACGCTCGAACCTCCGCCGCTATCACAGTCCCTCCGGGGACGCGCAGGAGAGGGCGCATCTTCTTAAACATAAGGATCTGACGCTGGATCTCGATGCCTGCTCCCTGAAAAAGGGAGAGCGGGAGATCGAGCTCACCTCGGTGGAATACCGGATCATGACCCTGTTCCTCGAACATCCCGGAAAGGTCTTTACCCGCCGCCAGCTCTACGAGCGGGGCTGGGGCGAAGAGTTCTTCGTTGCGGACAACAACATCATGGTCTGCATCAGCAAGCTTCGCGCGAAGCTGGACGAGGATCCGAACGCCTATATCAAGACCATCCGCGGCCTGGGCTACCGTCTGGAGAAGAACTGATGGAAAAGCTGAAAAGTTTCCTGGTGACCCGCATGCTTCTGATCCTGCTGGCGGTGCTGGCGGCGGAAGGGGCGGTGTCCCTTCTGGTGGAGCGCGTGATCCTTCCGGTCATTCTCCGGTTATCCGGAGACGGCGTAACGGAAGCGGTCCGTCTCAGAGACGTGCTCGCCATAGCGGGAGGAGCGCTCTTCGGAAACGGGCAGCAGGTCCTCCTGAGCCGGATCGGAGGCTCCGTCCCGGTGCTCCTTCTGATGCTCTGCATGCTTCTGTACCTCTTCCCGATCCTCGCGGGGATCCTCTTTTACGTGCGTCTGGTGACGGACCGGGTGGACGCCATGCAGAAGGAGCGGGACGCGGAGCGGAACGCCTACGAGGAGCAGCGGAACCTGATGCTCTCGGATATTGCCCACGATCTGCGGACGCCGATCATGACGATCTCCGGATACGCGGGCGCGCTCGCGGACGGAATGGTGAGCTCGGAGGAGCAGAAGCAGGAATATCTGGAGGCGATCCGAAGGAAATCCATGCGCCTGGGCGAACTGATCAATGTGTTCTTCGATTACGTGCGGCTCGGGAGCGCGCATTTTACGCTCCGTAAAAAGCAGATTGATCTCCATGAAATGCTGCTGGAGTGCGCGGCGGGACTCTATTCGGATGTGGAGGAAGCCGGTATGGAGCTCCGCGTGGAGATCCCGGAGACGCCGTATCCGGTCTGTGCCGACCGCGCGCAGCTGATGCGGGTGATCTGGAATCTGCTGATCAACGCGATCCGGCACAATCCGGCCGGGACGCAGATCCTCTTAAGAGCGGACCGGATGGCGGGAATCGAGCGGATCGCGGTCGCGGATACCGGAGTGCGCATCGAACGAAAAGCGGAGGATCTCTTCGAGCCCTTTGCAAAGGGCGACGAGTCTCGGACCGGGGAGACAGGGAGCGGGCTCGGGCTCTCCGTGGCGAAGAAGATCACGGAGATGCACGGCTATTCCCTGGAACTGATCCAGCCTTTTGAGGATATGACGAAGGCCTTCGTGATCGCGGTCCCGCGGGAGGAAGATTCGGATAAGGATTGACAAGGCGGTTAAAAAAGCTTATACTCACTTTATTGAGTAAACGCGTTAACGCGTTTACTTGAAAAAGAACCGAAAAGTCAGACCTGCTTCGGTACGGAAAGAAGCGGTGTCTGGCTTTGCGTGTGTCTAATCAGAACAGAAGGGAAGCGAAGACATCATGCCGATTACCAGTTTACTGGAACAGAACTGCAAACTGTATCCGGAGGACGTCGCTCTCGTCGAGGTGAATCCCGCGATCGAAGACGACCGGAGAATGACCTGGAGAGAGTACAGCCTCGTGGAATCCACGCCTCACGGCCCCTACCGCAGAGAGATCACCTGGCGGGTCTTCAACGAGAAGGCGAACCGTTTCGCGAATCTGCTGCTGGAGCGCGGCATCAAGAAGGGCGACAAGGTCGGGATCCTCCTGATGAACTGCCTGGAGTGGCTGCCGATCTATTTCGGGACCCTGAAGACCGGCGCGCTGGCGGTCCCGCTGAATTTCCGCTATTCCGCGGAGGAGATCGAGTACTGCGTGAATCTCGCGGAGTGCGACGTCCTGGTCTTCGGACAGGAGTTCATCGGCCGCGTGGAGCAGATCGCGGACCGTATTTCCAACAAGCGCCTGCTGTTCTTCTACGGGGATTCCTGCCCGCGCTTTGCCGAGGATTACACCCGGCTCACCAGCAACTGCTCGAGCCGGGATCCGCGGATCCTGGTCACGGACGAGGACGACGCGGCGATCTATTTCTCTTCGGGGACCACGGGCTTTCCGAAAGCGATCCTGCACAATCACGAGTCCCTGATGCACTCCGCCAAGTGCGAGCAGAAGCATCACGGGCAGACGAAGAAAGACGTCTTCTTATGCATTCCGCCGCTCTATCACACCGGCGCCAAGATGCACTGGTTTGGATCTCTCATTTCCGGCTCGAAGGCGGTGCTGCTCAAGGGCACCCGCCCCGCCGACGTCCTTGAGACCGTCTCGGCGGAGGGCTGCACGATCGTCTGGCTGCTCGTGCCCTGGGCCCAGGATATCCTGGATGCGCTGGACAGCGGAGAGCTTAAAAAAGAGAATTACCGCCTGAAGCAGTGGCGGCTCATGCACATCGGAGCCCAGCCGGTCCCGAAGAGCATGATCCGGCACTGGCTCGAGTATTTCCCGAATCATCAGTACGATACCAATTACGGTCTGTCGGAATCCATCGGACCCGGCTGCGTCCATCTCGGCGTGGAAAATGTCCACAAGGTCGGCGCGATCGGCGTGCCGGGATACGGCTGGGAGTGCCGGATCGTAGACGAGCACCGTAACGTGATCGAGGAGCCGGAGACGGTCGGCGAGCTCGCCGTCCGCGGCCCGGGCGTCATGACCTGCTATTTCAATGATCCGGAAGCCACGGAAGAGGTGCTGGACCGGGCCGGCTGGCTCTACACCGGGGACATGGCCAAGGTGGACGAGGACGGCTTCATTTACCTCGTGGACCGCAAGAAGGACGTGATCATCTCCGGCGGAGAAAATATTTACCCGGTGCAGATCGAGGATTTCCTGCATACCTTCGAGCCGGTCGAGGACGCGGCGGTCATCGGCCTTCCCGACAAGAGGCTCGGCGAGATCACCTGCGCGATCGTGGAGATCAAAAAGAATCATACCTGCACGGAAGAGGATATTGAGGAATACTGCCTGAAGCTTCCGCGATACAAGCGGCCGAAGAAGATCGTGATCGCGGACGTTCCGCGCAACGCGACCGGCAAGATCGAGAAGCCGAAGCTTCGGGAAATGTACGGCGTCGTGGGCCTGGTGGCTGCGGAGAATCAGAGCTGATGAGAGGAACCGGCAGAAAAGAGCCTTTTATCGAGGGTCTGAAAGACGGGATCCCGATCTGCCTGGGGTATTTTGCGGTCTCCTTCGCTTTCGGGATCCAGGCCTCGGAGGTCGGGCTCAGCGCCTTTGACGCGGGCATGCTCTCCCTGCTTAACGTCACTTCCGCCGGACAGGCGGCGGGGCTCGGCGTCATCGCCGCTTCCGGAAGCTATGTGGAAATGGCGCTTGTGCAGCTGGTGATCAATATCCGCTATCTCCTGATGTCCACCGCGCTCTCCCAGAAGATCGATCCTGAGCTGCCGACCCGGCACCGGCTGGGGATCGCCTACGGCGTGACCGACGAGATCTTCGGCGCGAGCATCATGCGCGGCGGGCGCCTTACGCCCTGGTATTCCTACGGGATCACGCTGATCTCCGTCGCCGGCTGGGTCACGGGGACCGTTCTGGGCGCCGCGGCGGGCCGGATCCTGCCGGAGCGGATCACCTCCGCGCTGGGCGTCGCCCTCTATGGGATGTTCATCGCCATCGTGATCCCGCCTGCAAAGCGGGACAGGGCAGTGCTTGCAGCGGTTCTGGGAGGCGTGCTTCTGAGTTCGCTGCTCACCTGGGCGCCTGTCGTGCGGGAGGTCTCCTCCGGGACGCGGATCATCGCCGTGACGGTAGCGGTCGCGGCGCTCTGCGCGGTCATCTGGCCGCGGGAAGAGGAGGCGGCGGATGCATGAACTGTACCTCTATATCCTGGTGATGGCGGGCGTGACCTATCTCATCCGCGCTCTTCCGCTGACCCTGATCCGCAGGGAGATCCGCAATCCCTTCCTGCGCTCGTTCATTTACTACGTTCCCTACGCGACCCTGGCCGCCATGACTTTTCCGGCGATCCTCGGCGCGACCGGGAGCCTCGTTTCCGCCCTGGCAGGGCTGACCGCGGCAGTGATCCTCGCATTTTTCGACAGGAGCCTGATCCTGGTGGCCGCGGGGGGCTGCATCGCCGTTTATGCGGCTGAACTGGTATTATCCGTTTTGCACTGACTTATCTTTGACATTCGATCCATTCTATGTTACTGTTTATCCGGATCTGAATTATATCCCTATACGGAGCGTGAAGAGCGTCTTACGGGAATAAGAACAGGAGGAAAAAAATATGATCAACAAGGAAAACAGCACTCAGAAACTGGCCGGCACCGCTGTGCTGGTCGCCATCATCATCATTCTGCAGGTCGCTTTCGGTGCGATCCAGATCGGTCCCTTCACCATTACCCTGACCATGGTGCCCATTATCATCGGCGCGATCCTTTACGGACCTTATACCGGTGCGCTGCTCGGCGCGGTCTTCGGTGTGGTGGTCTGCATCCAGGTGGTCACGGGCGCGGCGGGAGCCGGAAGCACGATGATGCTGGAGCTGAATCCGGTGGCGACGATCCTGGTCTGCCTGATCAAGGGGACCGCGGCCGGACTGGCCGCAGGCCTGGTCTATCAGGCCGTGGGAAAGAAGAACACCTGGATCGGCATTCTTCTGGCGGCGATCGTCAGCCCGGTCTGCAATACCGGCATCTTCACGATCGCGCTGGTCACGATCTTCCGGACGCTCGCGGAGGAGTGGGCGCTCGGCGCGCAGGCCTCTTCGGTGGCGGCCTATATTCTGGCAGGCATCATCGGCGTGAATTTCGTGATCGAGCTTCTGTTGGATCTGGTCATTTCCCCGCTGATCCTGCGTATTCTGAAAGCTCTGAAGGCAAGTCACTGATCTTTATTTCAGGCACGGCAGCCGGAACAGGCGCGTATCCGCCCCGGCAGGCCGTGCCTGCTGTGTTTTCATGTCTTATGATTTTTGTTCCGTTAAGGATGAAGGAGGTACCGGTAACATGCTTCTGGCGATCGATATGGGAAATACAAATATTGAAGTGGGCCTGATGGACGGAGAGCAGCTGATCTCCTCCGACCGCATAGCGACGGATCTGAGAAAGACGGAGACCGAGTACGCGGTGCTCCTGCACACGATCTTTGAGATCCGCGGGATCGATCCTGCAATGATCTCGGGATCGATCATTTCCAGCGTAGTCCCGCCGCTGACCTATATCATCCGGGAGGCGGTCAAACGGGTGACAAAGACCGCGCCCCTTGTGGTGGGGCCGGGGATCCGGACCGGACTGAAGATCCGGATCGACAATCCGAAGGAGCTCGGCGCGGACCTTGTGGTGGGCTCGGTGGCGGCGATCGAGCTGTACGGCCCGCCGGTCATCGTCATCGACATGGGCACGGCAACCACGCTCTGCGCGATCGGAGCGGACAGCTCTTATCTTGGGGGCATTCTGATGCCAGGCATCAACCTTTCCATGAATGCGCTGGCGGACGGCACCTCCCAGCTGCCGCGGATCGCTCTTGAGGCGCCGAAGAAGGTGATCGGCAGCAATACCGTGACCGCGATCCAGAGCGGCATGATCTTCGGACAGGCCTCTCTCCTCGACGGGATGTCGGATCGGATCGAAGAGGAGTGCGGATATCCGATGCAGATCGTCGCTACCGGCGGTCTGGCGAAGATCGTCGTGCCCCACATGAAGCGGAAGGTGATCCTCGACAGCGAGCTGATGATCAAAGGCCTGCGCATCATATATGAAAAAAACAGATAAGTCGTATCACTGGAGACCGGATGTCCGGTCTCTTTTTATATGCCATAAAAATGGGGAAGAAGAATCGTAATAGTATGATTTGGAATAATCTGTAACCCGGATACCGATTCTGTGTCAGAATAATCATTTCGCGAAACGCGGCGCATAAAAGGGAGGAATATAAGAAAAGTAATAAAAAAATATATGGGAGACGCGAATCCGGCCCCGAAATCTTGAGCGAAACAGAGCGGAAATGCTATAGTTCGGACAGCAGACTTGGAAAGGAGTTGATCAGCATATGCAAAAATCGGACGAACAGCAGGATGTTCTGGTCGTTTCCGGAGACGGGGAGCCTCTTCGGCGCATCGAATCGTATATCCGGGAGAATATCGGAGAAAACCATATTTTCCGGGTGGACAGCCTGAAGGAGGCGGCTGCCGTGATGCAGCGGACGGATCTGGAGATCCTGGTGGCCGACCGCGGACGGATCCTCAGGGAGGGAAAGGATATTTCCTGGGAGGATTCCTTCGAGCCGACCCGGGGAAACGCGAAGGAGGACATCCGCTACGTGCTCCTGTATATCCGGGAACACTACGCGGAGGACCTGAGCCTTGCCCGTATCGCCGGGTGGATCTGCCTGACTCCGAATTATCTGTGCACGCTGTTCAAGCGTACGGCCGGCGTGTCCCTGAATACGTATATCGAACGGATCCGTATGGAAAAGGCGGCCTTTTTCCTCATCACCGAGGATATCCGCCTGCAGGATCTGGCAAGGCGGGTCGGCTACCGCCATTCTTCCTATTTCTGCCGCTGTTTTCGTAAGTTTTACGGCATGACGCCGAATCAGTTCAGAAACAGTTACAGAACAAGGAGGAAATAAGAACATGACGAACGAATACTTGCAGGAGAATGAATTTCCCGCGTTCTGCAGGCCCTGCAGATTCTGCAGGGAGGCCGCCGCTTACCGCAGCTGGATGGAACGGAATAAGCGGAGCGAGGTGGAAACGGTCTGCGAGTACATCCGGGAGAACTGCGAACAGCACCTGACCTGGGAGATCCTCGGGGATCTGGTCTATATGTCGCCGTCTTATCTGCGGGCGCTGTTCAAGGCGGATATGAAGATGAATCTCCACGAATATCAGATGATCTGCAAGCTGGAGAAGGCAAAGGAACTGCTGGAACACACCGAAAAGAGCGTCGCGGAAGTGGGGAGGGACGTGGGGATCGAGAGTCCGTCCTACTTCTGCGCCCTGTTCCGGGAGCGCTACGGGATGACTCCGAATCAGTACAGGCGGCAGCTGTATTAAAAGAACAGCTGCCGCCGAAAGGCTTAACTGGGAGCGCAGATGGCGATGGCGTGGAAGCCGAGCGGCTTGTAGCGGTCCGTCATCTCGTCCAGGTAATCGGCGATCGTGAGATAGAAGGCCGTAATGACGCCGACGTGCTCCCGGACCGCCGCCTGCCGCGCCGCGTCGGAGGCCTCCAGATAGGTGCGGGCGTATTCTTCCCGGGAGACCAGAAGATCGATGGAGTAATTCTTCTTATAATAGGTGAGATCCGGATGATCATAATCCGATTCCAGCAGATCTGAGATCCGCCGGATCTCGGCCGTCATCTTGCGGACATCCTTGAACTTCATCAGATTGATCTCGTTCCTCCAGCGGAAGGTCCCCTTGAAAAAACGGCGGATAAAGGGCATAAAGAGCTCATGCATGCACAGATTGTCGCAGGAGAGCTCTTCGTCCTCCAGCCAGTCCGCGTCGGCATTCAGGATCGCCTCGCTGACCGGCGCGAACCAGAAGCGCAGGTTCTTTACGTGGCCGCGGGAGGTGCGGATCTCGATCTGTTTCTCAAATACAGCGGGTCCGGAAGTGCTTTCCGGGACAGCCGCGCCGGTTTCCTCATTCATGGAAGGAGCCTCCTTAAGAGAAGATTCGACCTGTCAAAAAGACAGTCCGCAGAAGGGACTGTCTTTTCTATAAGGGAAGGAGTTACCGCTTTCGCGGTTTATGAAAAAGAAAAAGTTGATTTCTATGGTTGAAAGTATAGGAGGCAAATATGAGAAGGAAATGATTGAAATGTTAATAAACCGTGAACATTCCGGGATGATTTATGAACAGCTGTGGGGAGATCTTTTTTATATGAACAAATCGCTGATATTCAAAATTGATATAAAAGACCATATGCCCATGATATCGTTTCCGGGGAGGTCCGGGTCCGGGAAGGTGCGGATGCGTCCGGATCGTCCGTCATTTTTTCTAAAGAAGAGGAAGGGACAGCCCGAAAACTTGGACAACATGCAGAAATATTTTTTCACTGTAATAAGGTAAAGCAAAAAATCGTTGTCATCAAAAAAAAGCGGTGCTAGAATAATCCACGTCAGATTGATTTTTCAAGGCAAGGAGGTTTTGAGAGATGTCATATGTTGATGAGGTAATGGAAATCATCCGCAAGAAGGACGCGAATGAACCGGAATTCATCCAGGCCGCAAGCGAAGTCCTGGAGTCCATCCGCCCGGTCGTGGACGCGAATGAAGAGGTCTACCGCAAGGCCGCTCTTCTGGAGCGCCTTATCGAGCCGGAGCGTGTAATCACCTTCCGTGTTCCCTGGACCGACGACGCCGGAAACGTGCATGTGAACCGTGCCTTCCGCGTCCAGTTCAACAGCGCCATCGGACCGTACAAGGGCGGACTCCGTCTTCATCCGTCGGTCTATATCGGCATTCTGAAGTTCCTCGGCTTCGAGCAGATCTTCAAGAACTCTCTTACCGGCCTTCCCATCGGCGGCGGCAAGGGCGGCTCGGACTTCGACCCCAAGGGCAAATCCGACGCGGAAGTTATGCGTTTTTGCCAGAGCTTTATGACCGAGCTCTATAAGTATATCGGACCCGATGAAGACGTCCCGGCGGGCGATATCGGCGTCGGAGGCCGTGAGATCGGCTTCATGTACGGCCAGTACAAGCGGATCACCGGCCAGTATCAGAGCGTCCTCACCGGCAAGGGCCTGACCTACGGCGGATCTCTTGCCAGAACAGAGGCGACCGGCTACGGCGTGCTCTATTTCGCACAGGAGATCCTTAAGCTCCGCGGCATTGAGCTCGCAGGCAAGACCGTCGCGATTTCCGGCGCCGGCAACGTGGCTACGTACGCGATCCAGAAGGCGCAGCAGCTCGGCGCGAAGGTCGTGACCTGCTCCGATTCCACCGGCTGGGTCTATGATCCGGACGGCATCGATGTCGCGGCTCTCAAGGAGATCAAGGAAGTGAAGCGCGCACGCCTCACCGAGTACAAGAACTATCGTCCGAATTCCGAGTATCACGAGGGAAAGGGCGTCTGGACCGTCAAGTGCGATCTGGCGCTTCCGTGCGCGACCCAGAACGAGCTGCAGCTTGAAGACGCGAAAACCCTGGTCGCCAACGGCGTTACCATGGTCTGCGAGGGTGCGAATATGCCCACCACCCTGGAAGCGACGAAGTATCTCCAGGAGAACGGCGTGATCTTCTGCCCGGGCAAGGCTGCCAACGCCGGCGGCGTCGCCACCTCCGCTCTGGAAATGTCCCAGAACGCCGAGAGACTGAGCTGGACCTTCGAAGAGGTCGACTCGAAGCTGAAGCAGATCATGATCAACATCGCGCACAATGTCTCCGACGCCGCCGCGAAGTACGGCTTCGAGGGAGACTATGTGGTCGGCGCCAATATCGCTGGCTTCGAGAAGGTCGCGGACGCCATGCTTGCGCAGGGCATTGTCTGATCCGGCTGTTTCCTGACAGGATTCAAATCGTTATCCGGAAGATCCGGGGTTCCGATATCGGTCCCCCGGATCTTTTTTTCGCGGAAAAAAGGAAAAACCGAAAAGATGCGGAATATAAAGGCACAGAGATTTTTCCGAAAGGGGGCGTAAGGCTTGATCCGGGAACAGCTGGAGGAAGAAGAGCGCAGGACCTTAAGTCCGTTCGCGTCCCGTTCCGCGGACTCGCGGGGAAGGGAGCGGGAGGAGGCGGAGTGCGACATCCGAACGGCCTATATGCGGGACCGGGACCGGATCGTTCACTGCAAGTCGTTCCGGCGCCTGAAGGACAAGACGCAGGTCTTTCTGTCTCCGCAGGGAGACCACTACCGGACGCGCCTGATGCACACTCTCGAGGTGTCCCAGACCGCCCGCACTGCCGCCAAGTGCCTCCTTCTCAACGAGGACCTGGTGGAAGCCATCGCCCTCGGGCACGATCTCGGGCACACCCCCTTCGGCCACGCCGGAGAGCGGGCTCTGAACGAAGTCTGTCCCAGCGGGTTCCGGCACAACGAACAGAGCGTGCGGGTCGTGGAAGTCCTGGAAAAGGGCGGAGAGGGCCTGAATCTCACCTGGGAGGTGCGGGACGGCATTCTCAACCACGGGACGAAAAATATGCCCCATACGCTGGAAGGCCAGGTCGTCCGCCTGTGCGACAAGATCTCTTATATTCACCACGATATGGACGACGCCGAGCGGGCCGGTATTCTCCGCGAGGAGGACATCCCGCTGCGTCTGCGCCGCCTGCTGGGCTTCTCCACCCGCGAGCGGCTCAATACCTTTATTCACGACATCGTGGAGCAGTCGGTGGGCAGGGACCGGATCTCGATGTCCCCGGAGATCGGCGGGGCCATGCAGGAGCTGCGGGCCTTCATGTTCGATAATCTTTACACGAATCCGGCCGCCAAGAGCGAGGAGAAGAAGGCGCGGGAGATGCTTCTGGCCCTCTACTCCTGGTACCGGGAACATCCGGAATCGCTCCCGGCGGAATACGCGGAGCTGATCCGGGAACGCGGAGAGACGGCGGACCGGGTGATCTGCGATTATATTTCCGGGATGACGGACCAGTATTCCATTTCCCGGTTCAAGGAAATCTTTGTTCCGAAATCATGGAGTAAGTATTAATGCGGTATTCGGAGGATCTGATCGAGGAGGTGCGCTCCCGGAACAATATCGTTGACGTGATCGGGGAGTACGTAAAGCTCAAAAGGACGGGCAGCAATTATGTGGGTCTGTGCCCGTTCCACAATGAGAAGACCGGCTCCTTCAGCGTCAGCCAGTCCCGGCAGATGTACTACTGCTTCGGCTGCCACAAGGGAGGGAACGTTATCACCTTCCTGATGGAATATAACAATTACAGTTTTCCGGAGGCTCTTGAATATCTGGCGGAGCGGGCAGGCATGGAGCTTCCGAAAGCCGAATACTCGAAGGAAGCGAAGGAGCAGGCGGAGCGGAGAGCCGCTCTTCTGGAGATCCATAAGAAGGCGGCCGCTTTCTATTATTACTGCCTTCAGTCAAAAGAAGGGCGGTACGGGCTCGACTATCTGAAAAAGCGCGGGCTCACGGACGAGACGATCCGGCATTTCGGCCTCGGCTATTCGGACCGGGCCGGAAATACGCTCTACCGGTACCTCAAGCAGAAGGAGTATCCAGACGAACTGCTCAAGGAGAGCGGGCTCTTTCAGTTCGATGAAAAACGGGGTCCCTCCGACAAGTTCTGGAACCGGGTCATGTTCCCGATCCTTGACGTGCAGGGCCGCGTGATCGGCTTCGGCGGCCGCGTAATGGGGGACGGGAAGCCGAAATATCTCAATTCCCCGGAAACGACGCTCTTCAATAAGCGGAACCACCTGTATGCGCTGAATTATGCCCGCGCGTCCCGGGAGCGGTATCTGATCCTCTGCGAGGGATATATGGACGTGATCACGATGCATCAGGCTGGCTTTACCAATGCCTGCGCCTCGCTGGGCACCGCGCTGACCTCCCAGCAGGCGTCGCTTCTTCGGAGGTTCACCTCCGAGGTCCTTCTGCTCTACGACAGCGACGGGGCCGGCAGAGCTGCCGCGCTCCGGGCAATCCCGATCCTCAAAGATGCGGGGATCTCCGCCAGGGTCGTTCCCCTGTCTCCCTATAAGGATCCGGACGAACTGATCCGCGCCGAGGGGGCCGAAGGGCTGAAGAAGCGCCTTTCGGAGGCGCAGGCGGGCTTTCTGTTCGAGATCGGCCAGATGGCTGCGGAATATGATCTCCGCGATCCGGAGGGGCTCACGCGCTTTCAGCGGGCCTGCGCGTCCGCGCTGCTGCGGTTTCCGGACGAGCTGGAGCGGACCAATTATCTCCGCGCGGTCGCGGAGAAGTACCATTTTTCGGAAAACGGCCTTGCACAGATGGTGAAGCGCATGGCCATGGCCGGGACTCCGGCGGAGCATTTTCAGGAGGCGCGGAAAGCACCGGCCCCCCGGAAGCCGAAAGAGAGCGGAGAAGCGGTCTCCGAAAAGCTCCTGCTGGCCTGGCTCGTCACCACGCCCGGCGCCTATGCGGCCTCCAGAGCCTATCTGGGAGCGTCGGATTTCTCGGATCCCCTGTGCCGGAAGACGGCGGAGTATCTGTATCCGATGCTGGAGGAGGGCTCCGTCAGCGAGGCGGCCCTCATCAGCCGTTTCGAGGACGTGGAGGAGCAGAACGCGGCGGCGGCCCTGTTCCGCCGGACTGTGCCGCTGTCCTCTCCGGAGGAGACGGACCGGGCCTTCACCGATACCGTCCTCAGGATCGCCCGGGCCTCCAACGACCGGCAGATCGAGGAATGGGACGGAACGGATATGCAGGCATTTGCGGCGCTGATCGCCCGCAAAAAGGAACTGGAGGAGCTTTCTGCGGGAAGAAAGCTGCTGCATCTGCCCCGGGACGGCGGCAGGACATCATGATGGTGACCGCCTGGCGGTTCACATAGAGAAAGAGGAGTGAGGTTGCGATGAATACGAACGATGCGGTATTTGCGGAGAAGCTGACTCAGATGCTGATTTCCGCGAAGGGGCACAAAAATGTGCTCAGCTACACGGAGATCGGGGAATTCTTCAAGGGGATCCCCTTCACGGCGGAGGATGCCGAGAAGACCATCGAATTTCTGGAGGCCAACGGCGTCGACGTCCTGAAGATGGAGGACAGCCAGAATGACGACGAGGTGCTGCTGATCCCCGACGACGACGATCTTCCCTCGGAGGACGAGGAGGAGGCCGACATCGACGTCGAGAAGATCGACCTCTCGATCCCGGAGGGCGTCTCCATCGAGGATCCGGTCCGCATGTACCTGAAGGAGATCGGCAAGGTGCCGCTCCTGACAGCGGAAGAAGAGATCGAGCTCTCCAAGCAGATGGAGCTCGGCGGAGAAGAGGGCAAACGGGCCCAGCAGCGGCTTGCGGAGGCGAATCTCCGTCTGGTGGTCTCGATCGCCAAGCGCTATGTGGGACGCGGGATGCTGTTCCTTGATCTGATCCAGGAGGGGAATCTCGGACTGATCAAGGCGGTGGAAAAATACGACTACCGGAAGGGCTTCAAGTTCTCGACCTACGCGACCTGGTGGATCCGTCAGGCGATCACCCGCGCGATCGCGGACCAGGCCCGGACGATCCGGATCCCGGTGCACATGGTGGAGACCATCAACAAGCTGATCCGGGTCTCCCGCCAGCTGCTGCAGGAGCTCGGCCGGGAACCGACCCCGGAGGAGATCGCCGAGAAGATGAACATGCCGGTGGAGCGTGTCCGCGAGATCCTGAAGATCTCCCAGGAGCCGGTCTCCCTGGAGACCCCGATCGGCGAGGAGGAAGACAGCCATCTGGGCGATTTTATTCAGGACGACAATGTTCCGGTGCCTGCAGACGCCGCCGCCTTCACGCTGCTGAAGGAGCAGCTGGTGGAGGTGCTGGATACCCTCACCGACCGGGAACAGCAGGTGCTGCGTCTCCGCTTCGGCCTTGACGACGGGCGCGCGCGCACGCTTGAGGAGGTCGGAAAGGTCTTCAACGTGACCCGTGAGCGGATCCGGCAGATCGAAGCCAAGGCGCTCCGGAAGCTCCGCCAGCCCTCAAGAAGCCGCAAGCTGAAGGATTATCTCGACTGATATGGGCGCGGCAAGGGAACTGTCCGCGCGCCTGCGGGCGATCGCGGATCTGGTGACGGAGGGGTATGCGGTCTGCGACGTGGGCTGCGATCACGGTTTCGT
>ONST01000084.1 GCA_900320575.1 uncultured Eubacteriales bacterium | reverse complement strand
TTTTCAAAAGCCTCTCCGGAAGGTGCTGGGCATGAACAGTGCGAAGATCGGGAAGATCTCCAGTCTTCCGAGCAGCATCGCGGCCGACATCACCAGCTTGGACAAGTCGCAGTAGCCGGAGAAATTCTGCGTCGGTCCCACGGCCTCGATGCCGGGCCCGATGTTGTTGAAGGTAGCCATCACCGCAGAGAAATTGGTGCTGACCGAGTAGTTGACCGGGTCTGCCGAGAGGATCAGGAAGGTCCCGATGACGATAAAGACATAAGCCGCAAGGTAGGCGTTGAGATTCGACATCGTCTCCTCCCCCACACGGGCGCCGTTGAAGCGGATCACCTGCACCTCCTGCGGGTGGAAGATGTGGTGTGCGTTCCGCTTGATGCCCTTCAGCAGCAGGAGGACGCGGACCACCTTGATGCCGCCGCCGGTGCTGCCGGCGCTGGCGCCGCAGAACATCAGCACCAGCAGGATCGCTTTCGAAAAGCTGGGCCAGAGGTCAAAATCCGTCGTCGAGAAGCCGGTGGTCGTGATAATGCTGCCCACCGTGAACGCGGAGTGGCGGACCGTCGGCTCCACTCCCATGGTGTCCGGCGTTTTTCCGTAAATATTGAACGCGATCAGTACGGCCGCCGCCAGGATGATCAGGAGGTATGCCCGCAGCTCCTCGTCTTTCAGCATGCCGGTAATATTCCTCAGGATCAGCAGGTAGTAGCAGCCGAAGTTCACGCCGAAGAGGATCATGAAAACGGTGGTGACATTCTGGGCCGCCGGAGGATAGGTCGCGCAGCCCGAATTCAGCACGCCGAAGCCCCCCGTCCCGGCGGTCCCGAAGGCGATGCAGAAGGCGTCGAAGACCGGCATGCGCGCGATCAGCAGGCAGATGATATCCAGCACCGTGAGCGCCACGTACATCCAGTAGAGGATCGCCGCCGACTGCCGCATGCGGGGGACCATCTTATTGACGGACGGTCCCGGGCTCTCCGCCCGCAGGATGTGGAGGGTAAAGCCCTCGTTGTTGCCGCTGATGGGCACAATGGCCAGGAAGAAGACCAGGATGCCCATGCCTCCCACCCAGTGAGTGAAGCTCCTCCAGAAGAGGAGGCCGTGTCCGAGCGCCTCCACGTCGGTCAGGATCGACGCGCCGGTAGTGGTAAAGCCCGACACCGTCTCGAAAAAGGCGTCCATATAGTTGGGAACGCGTCCCGACAGGAAGAAGGGAAGCGCCCCTAAGAGCGAGAGCACCACCCAGCACATGCCCACGCAGACCATGCCCTCCCGCGCGAAAAAGCGCTTCGGCGCATTTCTCGTGAGAAAGAGCGACACAGAAGACAGCGCCAGCATGATCCCCATGGAGACGAGGAAGCCTCCGGCAGCCGCTCCGTCGCGGCCGATAAGCGCGATCAGCATCGCCGGCAGCATCAGCGCGGTCTCGATCAGTACCACAAGGGCGATGATCCGCCCCATCATTTTATAGTTCATAGATGATCCGTTTCCTCAGTCCGCGAAAATGTCGTTCAGCTGGTGAATCGCGCGCTTCCCGGTGGAAATGATGACCAGCCGGTCTCCCACCTCGAAATAGGAATCGCCCTTCGGGAAAATGATCTGCTGCTTCCGCGCGATCGAGGCCACCAGCACGTTCTTCTTCATGCTGACGTCCATCAGCTTCTCGCCGCGGTGCCGCGTCTCTTCCGTGACCACGAATTCGAGGGCTTCCGCCTGTCCGTCCGCGAACGAATGGATCGATTCGGCGGCGCCCACCTGGTTCTGCATGGCCCGCACATAGCGGACGATGGCGGTGCAGCACAGCTCTTTGGGGCTGACGATGCTCCCCACCTGCAGATTGCCGAGGATCTGGGTGCTGTCCGTGTGCCCCACCTTGGTGATGACCCGCGGCACGTGATTGCTGGTCCCGTAGAGACCGAGCACGATATTCAGCTCATCCATGCCGGTCAGATTGATCATCGCGTCGGATTCGCCCACGCCCTCCTTGAGCAGGGTGTTGTGCACCGAGGCGTCGCCGCGGACCACACAGGCCCTGGGAATAGCCTCCGCCATTTTTACGCAGCGCTCCTCATTGATGTCGATGATCTTGACGGAAATTCCCTCCTTGAGCAGCCGGTTGGTCAGGTAATAGCTGAGCCGGCCCGCGCCGATGATGACCGCGTTGCGCACCGGACGGGTGACGAGCCCCAGGTTCTTCATCAGTATGGAGAGGTTGAGGGAAGACGCCGTAACGAAGATCCGGTCTCCCTCCTCAAGTATAAAATCGCCGGAGGGGATCACCGTCTCGCCGCGGCGGGTGACCGCGCAGACCAGTACCTGGCAGCGCACGATGCTGCCGAGCCGGTAAAGGGGCCGTCCGTGAAGCTTCCGGAGCTTTTCGCCGATGCGGATCTCCACGATCTCCACCAGGCCTTGGGCAAAAGTCTCACGCCTGAGGAATCCCGGATATTTCAGCAGGTGGTCGATCTCCATCGCCGCCGTCTTCTCGGGATTGACGGTCATGGACAGCGCGAACATTTCCCGCATCGCGTAGACGGACTCCGAGTACTCCGGAGTCCGGATCCGCGCGATGGTGTGCAGGTTCGGATTCATGCCGTGCGCCGTCATGCAGCACAAAAGGTTCGTCTCGTCGGAACTGGTCGCCGTGATCAGCAGATCCGCCTTTCGCACGTCCGCGGCCCGGAGCGTCTCCATGGAGGCGCAGTTGCCCACCACGGACATCACGTCATACTGCTCGATGCTGTTCTCCAGCACATCTGCGTCATTGTCGATCAGGGTGATATCGTGCCCTTCCGCGGAAAGCTGGCGCGTCAGCATCGCGCCGACCTTTCCGTCGCCTGCAATCAGAATATTCATGTTCATTTCTCCGGATAAAAATGTCAGGGACCGCGGTCCGCAAAACCGGCCGGATCCCTC
>ONST01000068.1 GCA_900320575.1 uncultured Eubacteriales bacterium | reverse complement strand
TTCGAATACCGGAACTTTGCCGAGCTCGACGGCGATCCCGCCTACCAGGCCTACATCGACTCCGGCGGCACGCTGGCCTTTCCGGGCGGGGAGGAGCCGGCCGCCTTCCGGAAGCGCTGCCGGGAGGCATTTCTTGCGAACGTCCCGGTCCGGCGCACCGCCTATGTCGTGCACGGAGGCACGGTGATGGCGGTCCTTGACGCATTTTCCGAACCGCACAGAGACTATTTTGACTGGCAGGTGAAAAATGCCTGCGGCTTTTCGGGCTTCTGGAACCCCGGAGAGCAGACCCTGACAGGCTTAAGACCGATATGAAAGCATTACTTCTTACACGTATACTGACCGCGGCAGCGGGAGCCGTCCTCGACCTCCTTTTCGGAGATCCGCAGGGCCTTATGCATCCGGTGCAGGGGATCGGCGCGCTGATCGACCTGTTTGAGCGTCTGTACCGTGCGCTCTTCCGCGTAAAGGCGGGCCAAAAGCACGCCCCGGGGCGGGAGAGAGCGGCAGGCCTTCTGACGGTCCTTTCCGTGCTGGCGGCCGTGTACGGGATCCTGAGAGTGCTCCTTTTCGGAGCGGGAAAGCTCCACCGGTATCTGCCGCTCCTTGTTGAGGTCGTCCTCGCCTGGCAGATGCTGGCGATGACCTCCCTCATCCGTGCGGCGGACCAGGTGCGCCTTCCTCTCATCGCGGGAGACGTGGAGCGGGCGCGGCACGCGGTGTCGATGATCGTCGGTCGGGACACGGAGAAGCTCGACGCCGGGGGCATCGCGAAGGCGGCGGTCGAGACCGTCGCGGAAAATACCTCCGACGGCGTGATCGCCCCCTTATTCTGGCTCTTTCTCTTCGGCGTGCCGGGAATGGTGCTCTACAAGGCGGTCAATACCATGGATTCCATGCTCGGCTACCGGAACGACCGCTACCGCTTCTTCGGGACCGCCGCCGCGCGGCTCGACGACCTGGCGAACTATCTGCCCGCGCGGCTGGCGGCGCTTTTTATGATCCTCGCGGCATACCTGCTGGGGTACGACGGGCCGGGCGCGGTGCGCATTTTCCTCCGGGACCGGTACGCCCACAAGAGCCCCAACGCGGCTCAGACCGAGAGCGTCTGCGCCGGCGCGCTGGGCCTTCAGCTGGCCGGGGACGCCTGGTACTTCGGGGAACGGCACAAAAAGCCCTTCATCGGCGATCCTGTCCGGCATATCGGGGCGGAGGATATCCGCTCTGCCTGCCGGCTGTGCGCCGGGACGTCCGCGCTCTTTTTCGCCTGCGGGGAGCTGCTCCTGTTCCTGTGTTCATTGCTTTTCTGAGGGAAATACAAGATGGCTGCAAGACCGATCATGATACAGGGGACGATGTCGAACGCCGGAAAGAGCTGGCTGTGCGCCGGCCTCTGCCGGATCTTCCGCGAGGACGGGTATTCCGTCGCTCCCTTCAAATCCCAGAATATGGCCCTCAACTCCTTCATCACGGAGGACGGGCTGGAAATGGGCCGCGCGCAGGCGGTGCAGGCCGGCGCCTGCGGCATCGCCCCGTCTGTCCTTATGAATCCGATCCTCTTAAAGCCCACCACCGACATGGGCTCCCAGGTGATCGTCCGCGGCGTTCCGGTGGGAAATATGGAGGCGCGGGAGTATTTCCGACAGAAAAAAAGCTACCTTCCGGTGATCAAAGAGAGCTATGACGCACTTGCGGCGAAGCACGACATCATCGTCATCGAGGGCGCCGGCAGTCCGGCCGAGATCAACCTCCGGCAGGACGACATCGTAAATATGGGACTGGCGGAGCTCGTGGACGCGCCGGTGCTCCTCGTGGGGGATATCGACCGCGGCGGGGTCTTCGCCCAGCTGCTGGGCACAGTGCTTCTTTTGGAACCGGAAGAGCAGGAGCGGATCAGGGGGCTCATCATCAACAAATTCCGGGGAGACCCGGAGATCCTGCGGCCCGGGCTTTCGATGCTTGAGGAACGGGTCGGAAAGCCGGTGCTGGGCGTCGTGCCCTGGATGAACGCGGCGATCGAGGAGGAAGACTCCCTCTCCGCGCAGCTTCTGGAGCGGTCGGTGCACGCGCCCATCGACGCGGCGGTGATCCGCCTGCCGAAGATCTCGAACTACACCGATTTCCAGATGCTGGAGGCGGAGGAGCTGCTCTCCGTCCGCTATGTGTCCTCCGCGCGTGAGCTGGGAAATCCGGATCTCGTGATCCTGCCGGGAACGAAGAGCACGATCGCGGACCTGCTGTGGCTGCGGGAGAGCGGTCTCGAGGGGAAGATCCTGCGCCTCCACAGCGCGGGCGTTCCCGTTTTCGGGATCTGCGGCGGCTATCAGATGCTCGGCGAGGAGATCTCCGACCCCGAAGGATACGAGGGGGGAGGAACGGTCCGCGGACTGGGGCTTCTGCCGCTCGTAACGGTCTTCGAGCCGGAGAAATGCCGGACCCAGAGCCGCGGGAAGACCGTTCTCGCCTCCCATCCGGAGCTCTCCGGGAAGGCGGTCAGCGGCTACCAGATCCACATGGGGCGGACATTCCTTAGAAAAGGCTCCTCCTGCGGGACCTTTTCCGCGCTTCTTTCCGGTGCTGCCGAAGAGGCGGACGGCGCGGTCTCCGGGAACGTCTTCGGCACCTACCTCCACGGCGTCTTCGACGAGGCGGAGTTCCGCGCCGCTTTCGTGCGGTATCTTGCCGCGAAGAAGGGCATCGATCCGCAGGAAGCCGGGAGCGTGAGCTATGAGGAGTTCCGGGAAGAGCAGTACCGGATCCTCGCGCGGGGACTCCGCGGGAGCCTCGATCTGCCCGCCGTATACCGGATCCTGGGGCTGTAGCGCCCCTGCGGATACCGGGGCCTTAAGAAGACCGCTCAAAATCCGCCGTTGCATTTTGCGGAAGTACCTGCTATAATGCACGTGCCCGTCCGAAGGCGGGCCGACAGTTCATTTGTACCTTCCTGTCGTTAAATAAAACCGGGACTTGTGATCGCACGGGCTGGGAATGCCCGCTGCTTTCATGCGACGCGGCCGAAGGAGACTTCGGTCTTTTTTATTGGAGATATTGATACAATGAAAGCACTGGTACTGATGAGCGGAGGCCTCGACAGCACGGTCTGCCTGGCACTCGCGGCGGAGAAGTACGGGCCGGAGGAGGTCCTCGCGCTCTCCATTTACTACGGACAGAAGCACCAAAAAGAGATGGAAGCCTCGGAAAAGGTGGCGGCTTACTACGGGGTGCGGAGGCAGACCCTCGATCTGGGGGAGATCTTCAAAGACAGCAGCTGCACGCTCCTTGCCGGGGCGGAAGAGGAGATCCCGAAGGAAGACTACGCGGAGCAGCTCGAAAAGACAGAGGGAGCGCCGGTCAGCACCTACGTGCCCTTCCGGAACGGCCTCTTCCTCTCCTCGGCGGCCTCGATCGCGCTCAGCTGCGGGTGCAGCGAGATCTTCTACGGCGCCCACGCCGACGACGCGGCCGGCAGCGCCTACCCGGACACGAGCAGCCCGTTCAACCATGCCATTTCCGAGGCGGTCCGCATCGGCAGCGGGGATCAGCTCCGGATCCGCGCGCCGTTCATCGAAAAGACCAAGGCCGAAGTCGTAGCCGAGGGCGTGCGTCTGGGCGTGCCCTTTGAGCTGACCTGGAGCTGCTACGAGGGCGGAGAAAAGGCCTGCGGCGTCTGCGGCACCTGCCGCGACCGGCTGCGCGCCTTCCGTGAGAACGGGCTGACTGATCCGCTGGAATATGAGGAGGTCCCCGATGCCGAATGAACTGATCTTTATCCTGACCGTGCTCCTGTACCTCGGGAGCGTGATCCTGCTCTACTGGCTCTTCGGGAAGAACGGTCTCTACGCCTTCGCGGTGTTCGGCACCCTTCTCGGAAATATCGCGGTCTGCAAATGCGTGGACATCTTCGGGCTCTCGACGACCGCCGGCAACGTGCTCTACGCCTCGACCTTCCTCGTGACGGACATCCTCTCTGAAAAATACGGGAAGCGCGCGGCCTCAAAGGCGGTCGCCTACAGCTTCTCGACGATGCTCCTGTGGATGCTCGGCACGCAGATGATCCTGCTGTTTACGCCGAACGCCAACGACTACATCAGTGAGAGCCTTACGGTCGTCTTCGGACTGGTGCCGCGGATCACCCTCGCCTCTCTGGCGGGCTTCGTCCTCAGCCAGAACATCGACGTCTTCCTGTATCATGCGATCTGGAACCGCACCGGGAACGGCAGAGGGGGCCTGTGGATCCGCAACAACGGCAGCACCCTCACCAGCCAGGCCGTCGACACGGTCATTTTCACGACGCTGGCCTTCTGGGGCGTCTATCCGGCGCCGGTATTTTTCAGCATCCTGCTGACCACGTATCTGTTCAAGGCAGTGGTGGCGCTTCTGGATACGCCTTTCATGTATCTGGCCCGCAGCATCACGCCCATCGAAGAGAAAGGAGACCGCTATGAGAGAACGGGAAAATCTGACGAAGCTTGGCAGCGCGCAGAACGAGTATAAGACGGAGTACGATCCGGAGCTGCTGGAGTCCTTCAGCAACAAGCATCCGGGAAATGACTATTTCGTCAAGTTCAACTGCCCGGAATTCACCTCCCTGTGCCCGATCACCGGCCAGCCGGACTTCGCGACGATCACCATCGCCTACGTGCCGGACGAATACCTCGTGGAGAGCAAATCGCTGAAGCTGTACCTCTTCTCCTTCCGCAATCACGGGGACTTCCACGAGGACGTGGTCAACGTGATCATGAAGGACCTGATCCGGAAGCTTTCCCCGAAGTATATCGAGGTCTGGGGACGGTTCCTGCCCAGGGGCGGCATTTCCATCGATCCCTACTGCAATTACGGCAAGCCCGGCACGCGCTGGGAGGAGGTCGCCTGGGAACGCATGAGCCGCCACGACCTGCTGCCGGAGATCGTCGACAACCGGTAAATACACACATCATAAAACGCACCGCGTGAGGATCGTTATCCTTACGCGGTGCGTTTTTCATGCAGGTATTACCGGTTCGTTTTCTGTTTCAGAAGGCGGTCAGTTCTTCGGTCTTCTTGCGTTCAGCGTAAAATAGAACTCCTCGTAGTCGTAATCGGCGTGCCAGTCGTCCATGGCGTCGGCCAGGTTGGGGCGGTCGTTCTCATCCTTACCGGTGTAGGAGAGGGCCAGCGCGTAGTTCTCGCCGGTGATCTGGAGGCCGTTCGTGTTGTCGTACAGCTTCTCATATGCGATCCCTGCCGAATACTCCGTGGCGCCATCTCCGCTTCCGACGACCAGCTTGCCGCTTTCGCTGACGGAGACGGGGAGCGTCTCCATGCCTTCCGCCGTGAAGCCCTTCTCGTCGATCGTGAGCTTCCTGTCCTCCATATCGCCGTAGGTCCATTCTCCGTAATAGGACGCAGGGCTGATGGGGTTCTTCGCTATGGAAGCGGAGATGTCGCCCTTCTCATCCGCCTTGTAGGCCGCGATGACCTGGGAAATGGACTGGTTCATATTCGGATCCAGCGCGTCGACGATCGTAAAATACAGCGCTCCGTCCGCGATCTGATAGGAGACGTAGTTGACGGACGGCACCGTCGTCTCGACGCCGTCGGTGATCTCCGTCATCTCCAGATCTTCCGCGATGAGCTTGTAGTTCCCGCTGGTCAGGCAGGTGAAGGTGTAGTCGCTGCCGCCGTAGCCTTCCGTGGAAGCTGTGGCTGTGCCGTCTTCCCTGTAGGTATACGACACGGATCCGTCCGCCGTCTTCCAGGTGCCGACGAGCTCCGGATCGATGGCCGCTTCCGCGATCTCCGCGGAAGAAGTGTACTTTCCGCTCAGTCCCAGGTCTTCTTCCGTGGTGTAAAGCGCGTCCACCTTCTCCCGGAGGTTCACAGCCTCCGCTGCGGTTCCGGCGCTGCTTCCTCCGCCGGAGGTCTGGCTGCTTCCTCCGCAGGCGGTCATCGCCAGCATCAGCGCCGAGGAAAGCACGATCGCTGCAAGCTTTCTTTGATGTCTCATAGTCGTTCTCCTTTCCGTATATCTGTGCCGCCGGCGGAATCCCGCCGGTGATCCGGACCTTCCCGAAAGCGGTCTTTGAGACCCGGATCCTTCCCGGACACTCCCTGTTCATCTTACCTGTTCCTGCCTGAAAATACAAGAAAAAAAGGCTGTTTTCAGCCCCCGGAGTCCCGGCGGGGGCATTGACTTTGCCGGGATTGTCTGCTATAGTGCAAGGACTATCAGAAGGAGACATTATGAAACTGCTCAATCAGTACCGCGGCCTGCGCCGCGAGATCTATATATTAGCCTTCGGGAGGATGGTCACGAACCTCGGCAGCATGATCTGGCCGGTGATGACCATGATCCTCAGCCAGAAGATCGGGCTGACGGCCGCGGAGATCTCCTATTTCTTCGTGGGAGCCAGCGTGATCATGCTGCCCGCCAACCTGATCGGAGGCAAGCTCGCCGACCGCGTCAACAAAAAATGGCTGATCGTGATCTGCGACAGCGTCAGCATCGCCGGCTTTCTGCTCTGCTCGGCGATCCCGCTGGGGCTGGGCACGATCCTCATCTTCGTCGTCGCGGGCATTTTCCAGAGCATGGAATACCCTTCCTACGACGCGCTCTTCGCGGATCTGTCCGAGACGAAGGACCGGGAGCGGGCCTTCTCGCTCGAATATCTGGGGGCCAACCTCGGGCTCGTGCTCTCGCCGACCATCGCCGGCCTTCTGTTTAAGGATCATCTCTGGCTCAGCTTCCTGATCAGCGGCATTTCCATCGGGCTCTCGACGGTCATGATCGCGGTCCTCATCCGGGACGTCACGCCCGTCGAGGACCACAGCGAGGCGGCCGTCTACCAGGAGAACAAGGACGGCGCCAGCGTCTTTCAGATCCTCAGGGAGCATCCGATCATCATTCTCTACCTGCTTAGCGCGACGCTCTATTCCGGCGCCTACGGACAGTACAACTTCATCATGCCGCTCGATATGGCCGCCGCTCACGGTGATCTGGGCGCCGTGATCTTCGGGACCGTCTCGAGCCTCAACTGCATCACGGTCGTCATCTTCACGCCGGTCATCACGAGGCTCTTCGCGAAGATGCAGGACACCGGGAAAATGATCTCGGGGCGCCTGCTCGTCTTTGCGGGCTACATGATCTTTCTGCTCATCCTGGGCTTCGTGCCGGGGTACTACCTGGCGATGCTCGTCTTCACCTGGGGCGAGATCTTCAGCGTGCTCGCGGAGGGGCCGTATATCTCGACCCGGATCCCCGCCAGCCACCGCGGCCGGATCAACGGGATCATGAGCATCGCCTTCGGCGTGGTCTCGGCGGCCGTGAACCTCACCTCGGGGCAGATCTACGACCGGGCCGGTTCCACGTGGACCTGGGCCTTCATCCTTACGGTGACGCTCGCCTCCGTCGGGGCGACGCTTCTCCTCCGGAAACTGGACAGGAAGGCGTATCCGAAGCTCTACCGGGAAGAGGCATAATCAAAACAGGAGGACCTACACCGATGAAACAGGCATACTGGCTCTGGTACCCCGGAGATTTCGAACTCTATCACGCCATGCTGCAGAACTTCTCCCGCGTCGAACGCGGCTGCGAGTGGCCCGCGTTCTGGAAGAGCGGGACCTTCCGTCCCCGCGTGGCCTTCCGCCGGGAATACACACTGGAACGCCCCGCGCGCTTTACCGTATACGGGACCGCGGGCGCGAAGGGCTACGTGCAGGCCGGAGAGGAGAAGCACCCTCTGGGAGAGGAGATCTGCCTTCCTGCGGGCACGCACCGGATCTCCGTGCACGTCGCCTGCATTTCCAGTGTGCCTTCGATCTACGTGGAAGGAGAGGAGATCACCTCCGGCGACGGCTGGTATGCGGACGACTTCGACGCCGATCCGGTGCCCGCCGCGTATAACCGGTATTTCACCGATCCTGGGCGCGACCCCTCGGAATGGCCCTTAAGCGAGCGCGTTTACGAGCCGGTCCTGGCGGAAAATGTAAACGGCGGCGTCCTCTTTACCTTTGAGACGGAGCTTACCGCAGCCCTTGCCTTTGACCGGTGGGTGCCGCGTGTCTTTCTCGGGGAATCCCGCGCGGAAGCCCTCGACACCGAACACTGCTACTACTCCTGCGCGCCGGACCGTGAGACGCTCTGCTGCCCGCGGCAGGCGGTGCGGTACGCCTTCGTGCCGGGACGCACGGCGGAGGATCTTCAGGTGCGCGCCGTGCACCAGTATCTCGACATTCCGGTGCAGGCCTCCTTCCACAGCGGAGACGAGGAGCTGGACCGCATTTTTGCAGTCGCAGCGCACACCTTCATGCTCTGCAGCGGGCCGTTCTTCCTCGACGGCGTCAAGCGCGACAAATGGATCTGGGGCGGCGACGCCTACCAGAGCCTCTTCGTGAACCGGTACCTCACCGCGGACAAAGAGATCGAGAAGCGCACACTGATCGCCCTCCGCGGGACCGAGCCGACCACCACCCACGTGAACACGATCCTCGACTATTCGCTCCTGTGGATCCTCAGTGTGGACGCCTATTACGAGAGCTACGGCGACCGGGAATTCGTGGACTTCCTGTGGCCGAAAATGCAGAGCCTCATGGAGCTCATCCTGTCCCAGCGCGAGGAGCACGGCTTCCTCATCGGGAGGAAGCGCGACTGGGTCTACATCGACTGGGCGGACTTCGACCGTGACGGCCCGCTTTGCGCCGAGCAGATGCTGCTTGCTGAGAGCCTCCGGGTGATGGCGCGCTTCGCGCCGGAGGAGGAGAAAACGGGCTGGATCAAGACGCGGGAGAGGCTCCTCACCGCGGTCGAACAGTGCTTCTGGGACAGCGAAAAAGAAGCCTACGTCGACTCCTTTACCTCCGGAAAACGGAACGTGACGCGCCACGCGAACATCTTCGCGATCCTCTTCGACATCGCGGATGAGGAGCGGAAGAAGACGCTCGCCGAAAGCGTCCTCCTGAACGACGCCGTTCCGGCGATCACTACGCCCTACTTCCGGTTCTTCGAGCTGGACGCGCTGTGCCGCCTGGGATACCTTGAGGAGGTCCTCCATACGATCCGCAGCTACTGGGGCGGTATGCTGAAGCTCGGCGCGGTCACCTTCTGGGAGGAGTACGACCCGGGCAGGCCCCTCGAGGAGCAGTACGGGATGTACGGCGATCCTTTCGGCAAGTCC
>ONST01000150.1 GCA_900320575.1 uncultured Eubacteriales bacterium | reverse complement strand
ATCGCCAGGGCAATGCCCAGGATCCGCCAGTTGGCGTAGGAGGCCACGCGGTCGATCGTGCCGTCCGCGCCCGTCACGAACATGAACGGCTGCAGGAGCACCGGCACCAGGATGCTGGCGCCGACGCCGGCGGCCGCTACCATGGAGGCGTTGGACAGGGTCGCGAGAAGGCCTCTCTGGCCGCCGTTCCGGGTCGAAAGAGCGACCATCGAGCTGTGGGCCGTATAGTAGCAGGGATAGCCGATGGAGTAGAACAGATTGAAGGAAATGGCGATCCACACCATTTTCATCAGGTAGTTCTCCGCCTGCGGATTGTCGCCGCCGGGCGTCAGGAACATCAGCACGATGGCGACCGCCATCACCGGGGCCGACAGGAACAGATACGGGCGCGCCTTGCCGGCGGGCGTACGGGTGTTGTCGATCAGCTGGCCCACAAACAGGTTGCCCGCCACGACGATGACCGCGGAAATGATCGGCAGCAGCATCGAGAAGACGCCGAACTGCTTATCGGTCAGGCCGATGACGTCCGCGTAGTAGCGGGTCAGGTAGGCGCTGAAGATGGAGTTGGCCATCATCGCGCACAGCGGTGCCAGAAGATATCCGATGAACATCTCCTGCAGCTTGACGCTGGAGGAGGTAATGCGCGTTTTCAGCGCGGGATTCTGAAAGAATTTTTCCATAAATGTGTCCCTCATAAGTGACCGGCGGGGCAGCGTGCCTGCCCCGCGGCAGAGTTACGCCAGATCGAAGGAAATGAAGTCGTAGGTGCCCTTGCCCTCTATGCTGAAATACAGCGCTTCCTTCTCTCCGAACACGCAGTCGAAGGTGCCGGTGAAACCATGCTCGTTCCTGCAGGTGCGGACCGGGATCCGGCAGATGACCGGGCCGTTCTCGTCCTTGCGGATCACGACGTCGCAGTTGGTGCCGTAGCCCTGGAGATTGACGCGGATCTTCGTGGTCTCCCGGAGATCGAAGTACTTGAAGGCTACCGTGCAGCCCGTGCAGAAATTGGAGACGAACTGATCCGGTCCCTCTTCGCGGTCACTGCCCTTCTGGGTGAGATAGGGCGTGTCCTTCTTGGAGCGCTTGATCATCGACAGGAACTTCGTGCCGGCTTTGCCGTAGACGTTGCAGGCCATGTAGGTCGGATAGTGGCCTTTGCCTGCCAGCGGTCCGCCGTTCAGTCCGCAGGAGGTCATCTCCGCCTGGTAGAACTGCCCGTTCTCAAAGCGGATCTCCTCGGCGCAGGCCTGACGGGAGGACTGCTTCCGGTTGGAGTGCCGGTGATAGAAAATATAATATTTCCCGTTGATCTCGATCAGGGAGCCGTGGGTATTCCCGGTATCGTTGTGCGCGTGCTCGGTATCCGGAACGCCCGGAAGGCCGATGTCGCCGCAGCTGACGAGGATGCCGCCGTACTGGAACCCCTCTGTCGGGGAATCGCTCACCGCGTAGCAGAGGTTATGGCTGTTGAGGGAGCTGTAGATGAAATAATATTTTCCGTTGAACTTCCGCATGGAGCTCGCCTCGCCGAAGGGCTGCTCCTCATAGGGCGTGCCCTTGGCCTCTTCGCCGGTAAGGACGCCGATGTAGTGCAGCTCGTCGCCGGAAATGACGGTCTTCATGTCCGTGGTATCGATCTCGAAATACATCGGGCCGTGCTTCGTCGGCTGGGAGCCGTCCAGAAGGATCGGATTGCCGCCGAAGGCAAAGCCGGTGTAGAGATAGAGGCGGCCGTCGTCGTCTTTGAGGCACCCCGGATCGAACTGGAAGGGCTCGTTCCGCTTGCCGATGGGCGTGCCGTCCTTGTACTGCACATAGTCGTAGAACTCGTATTTTCCGGCGGGCTCGTCGCAGACCGCGATGGAGATCATCTTGGTGCCGCCCATGAAATAATAGAGATAATACCGGCCGTCGGGACCCACCACCATATCGGGGGCCGCAAGGCCGTTGGTCACTTTGATCCTCGGAGCCGCCGGATCCTGCTCTCTGCGGAAAATGACCCCGTGATACGTCCAGTTGCCCAGGTCGTCCACCGGGGCGGACCAGCATACATAGTCGCCGAGACAGAAATTGATGCCGTTAAAGACATCGTGGGAGCCGTAGATGTAGACTCTGCCGTCCACGATGTGCGGTTCCGCATCCGGAACATATTCCCAGCTGGGAAGATAGGGATTGAGTGCCTGCTTCGTCTTCACAGATCGTTCCTTTCCCGGGCAGAGCGGTCTGCCCGTATTCCCGGTGCGCAGCCGCCCGCAGCCGCCCGCGCACAGTTGTTTTCGTTTTCTCTCCCGGTCAGACGACCGGAATGACCGCATGTGCGCTTCCGTTCTCATCCGCTGCCTGCACCGTCACCTCACCGGTCCTGCCGGCCCGGACGACGGCCAGAGCCTCGCCGTAATAGGTATCCGCCGTGTCGGCCGTGTAGTTGCCTCTGACATAGGAATTCGCGCTTCCAAGCCCCAGAAGGGTCCCGTTTTCCACGGTCACTTTCAGGGTATGCTTCTCCAGAGGCCTCCAGATCCCGTCCTCGTCGGTATAGCGTAGCCGCACGAAGGCAAGTCCCTCCGGACGGACCGTTTCTTCCTCGGGAAGCACCCGCAGCACGCCCTCCTCCTTCGCGGAGGTCAGGGAATATCTGCCGGTCTCATTTCCTTCCTTATCATAGGACACCGCGGTGACCGTTCCCGCCTCATAGGGCACCTTGAAGAGGAAGCGGCAGTTGCTGCCCATCTTCTTCCGTCCGCGGCTCACGCCGTTCACGAGGAGCTCCACCTCGGCGGCCCGGGCGTAGACCTCGACAGTGGCTTTCCTGCCGTCGCAGCCGTCGAAGGACCAGCTCTCGATGGCCTTCGTGAGGCTCCAGCCCGTGAGATTCGGATCGTCGTCCCGGTCCGCCGGCTGTACCGCGATGAGCGGTCCCGCCTCGCGCTCGAGGGCCACCCGTGTATAGGCTGCCTCGGCCCGCGGCTTTCCGGTGAGATCGATACGGCCGTTGGCGCCGGTCATCTGGGTCTCGTCCTCTGCCATTTTATAATCGCCGTACTCCGGCGCGCCCATGCCGGTCTCGCCGATGTAGTCCATGCCGGACCAGACGAAGTCGCCCACGACGCGGGGATTGTCCTTCGCAGTCTCCCAGAAGAGGTACGCGTCCTTGCAGAAGGTCTCGCTTCCGAGGATCAGCCGCTCCGGATACTTCTTCAGATCATGCCGGTAGCGCCAGATGCCGTAATTGTAGCCCGCCACGTCCATGTTGGCGTAGGCGTCCCGGGTCTTCACGTCGCAGGGATAGAGGGTCGCGCCGAACTTCATGAACTTGTCGCCCATGACGCAGGCCAGTTTGTTGTAGAATTCGGAGCCCACCGGCTTTTTCTTCTTTCCGGCCTCCTTGTTCTGTTCCGCCGCGGCCGCGCTCTTCTCGGCGTTGTCGTCGCTGTAGACGCCGAAGCCGATGGAGCTCAGAAAGTTGAAGAAAATGTTGATGCCGCAGCTGACCGGACGGCTGTCGTCCAGCCTGTGCAGGAATTCCGTCATCTTCCCGGTAAATGCAATGCCCCGCGGCTGCGCGGTCTCCGCCACCTCATTTCCGGTGGAGTACATGATGACCGAGGGATGGTTGTAATCCTTGTCCACCATGTCCCGGAGGTCCTCCTGCCACCAGTCCATCAGATAGTTGACATAATCATATTTGGTCTTGTGCATGTACCAGGCGTCGACGTACTCGTCCATTACCAGCATGCCCAGGCGGTCGCAGGCGTCGAGCATGGCCTTCGAGCAGGGATTGTGCGCCATGCGCAGCGCGTTGTAGCCGTTCTCCTTATGGATGCGTACCTTGCGCTCCTCCGCTTCCGGGAAGGCGCAGGCTCCGAGAAGCCCGTTGTCGTGGTGGATGCAGGCTCCGCGCAGGATGACCCGTTCGCCGTTGATGGTGATGCCGTTCTCCGGTCCCCAGGCCAGCTCCCGGATGCCGAAGGTCTCCTCCACCACGTCGTCCCCGAAGGTCACGCGGCAGGTGTAGAGATCCGGATGCTCCGGGCTCCAGAGCTTCGCATGGGGCACCGTGATGTGGAAGGGCACGCGCTTCTTCTCCGTCACGCGGCTGCCCGCGATCACCGTCTCGTCCCCGTCGAGGATCTCCACCTTCACCTCGCCCGGGCAGGACAGGGACACCTTTACTTCGATCTTTCCGGTCCGGTAATCCAGCGTGCGGATACGTACGCCGTTGACCGGAATGTGCTTCTCTCCGCCCGTCCACAGGTTCACCGGACGGTAAATGCCGGTCCCGGTGTACCAGCGGCTGTTGGGCTGATCCGCGTTTCTCGCGATCACGCGGACCTCGTTTTCTTCACCGTATTTCAGAAATTTTCCGGCGTCCACGTAGAAATTCGTGTAGCCGTAGGGGCGGAAGGCGGCCTTCTCCCCGTTGAGATACACCTCCGCGTTGTGGTAGACGCCCTCGAACTCGAGGAGGATGCTCTGCCCCTCCCATTCACCGGGAACGTCAAACCGCTTTGTGTACTCGTAATCGCCGCCGATGTACCAGCCGATATTGCCTTCGCCGGCGCTCCCGGCGCTTCTCGGCTCATCGATCATGGCGTCGTGCGGAACAGTGACCGTCCGGACCGGAGCCTCTCGGGTGAGGTACCGGACCATCCAGTTCTCGTTGAACGCTGTTTTTTTCATAATGCCCCTTCCGGCGCGTATGCGCCTGCCGGTATGGATAAGAGATGTGTGGCTCTGCACTATTTAGAGCGCAGAGCCACGACATACAACCTTTACGCTTCTTTAACCATTCCGGTGAAGCTGGCGATCAGATACAGAAGCCAGGCAATGCCGGCCACGATCATGAACGTGATCCAGCCCCGCAGATCCTCGATGGTGTACAGACCGGAGATATAATATCCGATGGGGTCAGACATCACGGTGATGCTGTAGGCGATCCCCGCAGCCATCAGGCAGGCCGCAAGCGGCGCGCCCCAGTTGAAGACCTTCGGGAGCTTCGTGGCGGCGAAAGCCGAGAGCACAGCCACCACAGCGGCAGCGATCACGAAAATATAGGCGCTCTTCGTCTTGATCATCGAACCGCCGTAGAGCACGGCGCTGACGATGCCGACCACAGCGGCCGCAAATTCAATATAAAAACCGATCGTTCTTTTCATGACTCTTCTCCTTCCTTATGCTTTCGCTTTCTTCTTGCCCTTCAGGCCCAGGAAGATAAACAGCGCTGTCAGAACGGCAAGCACGCCGTCAGCAACATAGAGAGCCATCTGCCACCACGGCGTGACCGGCACGATCTCCGTCGTCTGGCTCAGACCGTTGATGATGTTGGAGTGCGCAAGGCTGTACAGCCAGTACTTGATGCCCTCCTGCATCTGCTGCTGATAGTAGGTATCCGCTGCGATGGCGGCTCTGGAATTCTCCATGATGCCGAAGCTGGTGTTGGCGAAGTTTCCGCTCGTGCTGGCCAGCATCACGCCGCCGCCTGCAGCCACAGTGTCGCACCAGTTCATGTATTCCGCAGCCGCGGCCGCAGCCATATCGGTGACGAAGCCGCCCTGGAAGCCCCACTCATTGCGGGCGATCTGCTTCAGGATCCCCTCATGGGCGCCCGCATAAACGGTACCCGCGCGGTTGAAAGCCGTCATGACCGTATCCGTGGTATTGGTGGACATCACGTTCTGGAAGCAGCGGAGCTCGTTCTCACGGGCAGCCTGCTCGGTCGCGAACGTAGAAAGTCCGGAACGGTTCAGCTCCTGATGGTTAAAGGCGTAGTGCTTTGCCTGGGTGACAAGGCCCTTGGAGGAAGCGCCGTCGCAGAAAGCGGTCGCGCACAGGCTCGTGAGGACCGGATCTTCGGAATAATACTCGTGGTTACGCGCGCAGTACGGAGTGCGGTGCAGGTTGACGCCGGGGCAGATGCAGATGCTTTCCTTTGCCCACAGGGCGTCTTCGCCGTACAGTTCGCCTTCGCGGCGGATCAGCTCCGTATTATAGGTGGAAGCGACGACCGGCTCCGTGGGATTGGTAGCCATGGAGTAGGTGCTCTCCGCCTCGCTTCCGGACACATAGGTCGGAGCGGCGGAATCGCTGCTGTTCCAGCGGGACTTGTAGCCGGCGACCTGGTCATAGGCAAAACCGATCGGGCCGTCGTTCATGAAGGTACGGGGCAGCATGACCGAATCGATGTTCTCAATGTCGTCGCCGCCGCACTCGATGAACTGGATCGCCTCGTCAAGCGTGACCTGTTCCACAAGGCTCTGCCAGCGCGGGTCGTCAAGATCCGCCACCGTCACGCTGCCGTCCGCCTCGATCGTGACCAGATCGAGCAGGGTGAGGTCGTTGTCCGCGCCCCAGGTGACGCCTTCGCCGTTGGCGTTGAGCTTATAGGTGTCGTTGCCCAGTCCGACGTTCATTTCATCAGTAGGCGTGAAGGGTTCGACGGTCTTCCAGCCCTTGCTCCAGTCGGCGCGGGTGGTGTACTCCGCGGTGCCCGGAATGAGCTTGTTGATATCCATATCCTGCAGCGCGTTCTGCACGTTGACAGAGTAGGTCTCGATATCCGCCGCCGCCAGTGTCCAGCGGAAGGCGTTGCCGGCGCTTACAGCTTCATCATTGAGCGCGACCAGATTCGCGGTGGAGCCGGTCTTCAGTGCAAGGATATTGTTGAGCGCCTCGTGTGCGCCGTTGCCGATCGCGAAGTAATAATCGCCGGCCTCCAGCGCCCATGCGCCCTGCGTGCCGTCCGCCTTGGTCGCGGTCTCATCGTAGCTGGCGAAGAGGGCCGGATCGATGTTGACGGTCACGGTCTCACTGGCTCCGGGAGCGATCTCGCCGGTCTTTGTGAAGCCTGCCAGCTGGACAGAAGCCTTCTCGAGGCCGCCGGCGGTGTAGGGGGCCTGCACGAAGAGCTCGACGACGGACTTGCCGGCGACGCTGCCGGTATTCGTCACGGTAACAGTAGCGATACCGCCGTTGACGTCCGTCTCCACCGCGTCGAGCTTCTGCTCGAAGGTGGTGTAGCTCATGCCGTAACCGAACGGATAAGAGACTTCCGAGGCATAGCTCCAGGCATTGCCTGCGGTCGCGCCGGCAGCGTTGTCCGCGTTGCCCTGTCCGAGCACCTGATCCTCGTAACGGGTCTCATAGTACTTGTAGCCGTTGTAGATGCCCTCGGTCTCGACGACATACCAGTCGTCCAGATCCACCGCGTCTTCTGCAGCAGAGGTGTAGAGGAACATACCGAAGTTCTGCATGGCCGGAGCGGACGTGGAATTGATCGCCCAGGTGTCGACCAGACGGCCGGAAGGATTGACGTTACCGGCGACGATATCCGCCACACCGTTGAGGCCGTAGAGGCCGGGCGCGCCGATCCACAGGATGGCGTCGACTTCCGGATCGTTCTTCAGTTCGTCGATCTCCAGCGCGTTGTCGGCGTTGAGGAGCACGATCACCTCGGAGCTGTGGGCCTTCGCGAGCGCGAGCATATCCTTCTCGTACTGGGAAAGAGCCAGCGGGCGCTCGAAGGAGTCGCCTTCCGTGGCGCAGAACATGGTCGGCTGATAGTCGGCAGCTTCCGAGCTGTCACGGGTGATCACGACGATCGCGGCAGTATCGTCGGCCGTTGCCAGCAGCTCATCCGTGTACATGGTGGACGGGATCTCACCGGTCATGTAGAACTGGCCGGGCTCCCAGGTCGCTGCAAAGGACGGCAGAAGTCCCGCGCCGGGGAAGAAGGTCTGGCGGGTATAAGCGAACGCTTCGTCGCTGGTATACAGGCCGATGAATCCCTCGTTGAGCGCGAAGCCTCGGGAGCCGAACGCGCTCATGAAGCTTGCCGTGTCCTGTCCGTCCGCTGCGACTGCAGAGGAACCGATCATACCGCCCAGAGACGGGAAAATAGTGTTGTGGCCCCAGAGCGTGACGCCCGAGCCGGCCGCCAGAGGCAGCGCGCTGTTCTCATTTTTCAGAAGGACCGTGCCTTCCGCGGAGATCTCCTCCGCCAGCGACTTCTTGGCATTCACCAGATCCGTCAGGGAAGAAAATTCCGATT
>ONST01000075.1 GCA_900320575.1 uncultured Eubacteriales bacterium | reverse complement strand
TCGTGGTCCGTGAGGGCGAACAGCGAAAGCCCTGCATTTTTTGCACAACGAAGAATCCCGGACGGCAGATCGGTGCCGTCCGAGACTGTAGAATGCATATGAAGATCGATTCGTCCCGTGATCGCCATGGGTCTCCTCTTAGTATCGCTTGATCATGGTCAGGATATTGCAGCCGTCCTTCCGCTCGTAGCGGATCTCGTCCATCATCTTCTTGGCCATGAAAATGCCGAGCCCTCCGATGGGACGCTGCTCCGCGGCGAGCGCAGTGTCCGGATCCTCCTTCGCGAGCGGGTCGTAGGCGACGCCGCTGTCGGTCAGGGTGATCACCGCGTGATCCCCGAAGGCTTCGACGCGGATCCTGGCCCGGCCGGATCCTTCTCCATAGGCGTAGCTGGCGATATTGATGAAGATCTCCTCCACCGCCACGCCGATCTGCATCTGCGCACGGGCGGGACAGCCGGCCGCCTCCAGGTGTCCGTCCACGAACTCCGTGACGGCCTGGAGCTGGGCGCGGTCCGCCGCCGCCTCGAGCTCAAAAGGGAAGAATACCAGGGAATCCGTCCGCGCGAGCAGCTCCAGGAGCTCCTCTGTCCAGTGCGCGATCTCCGCTTTTCCGGTCTCGTTCGTAAGACCGCCTCTGCGGATGGAGCGGCGGATCATACGGGTATAGCCCACGATCCGGGCCTTGTCCTCGACAGAGCGGATCTTCTCCGGATCCTCCGTTCCCAGATACAGGGCCAGCGTCTTCTCCCAGAAGGTCTTCGCGGTCTCGTGGTCAAAGCCCTGGAACTTCAGAATAATGGACGGATCCAGCTCGGAATAGCCGATGTACGCGTTGAACATGGACGCCAGCTCGAAGACCGGGTGGCCCACCGCCAGGGTGTCCATGTCGATGAGCAGGACCTCGCTGTCCGTGAGCTCCACATTTTTCGTGTGATAGTCCCCGTGGATCATGTGATGATCCTCCGGGACCGCTTTGATCATCGCGAGGAGCTTCTTCCCGGCTTCCTCCGGCAGATAGTCCTGCATGAATTCGCCCCAGGAAATGACCGTCTCCCGGATATCGGGCAGTTCTCCCTCCGGCACCTCCGTCCCGTGGATCTTCTTCAGCAGCTCCACGTACTCCTTCACGCACCAGTCCATCTTCTCCGGCTCGGTCGCCAGGATCTTAGAGAACGACCGGGCGTTGAGCAGTTCGAACACCGAGCCGTAGCTCTCCCCGACCCGCACCACGTCGTAGGAAATGGCGGTGGGGATCCCCAGAACGAGGGCCGTCCGCGCCACCTCCCGCTCGTGCTGGATCTCCTCCAGCGCGTCGGCATTGTTGTAGACCTTCACGACGTTGTCCATGTCGATCCGGTAAATGGTGCCGTTAGCACCGCGTCCGATCTCCTCGCATCCTTCGACGGACACGACCCGGTAGGCCTTGTCCACCTGCATCATCTGCGTGAAGCCGGTCATGTCAAAGATCTCATAGATCTCGGAACTGACATTGCAGATCCGGATCTTCGGATGCTTTCTGCGCAGCCGCAGCAGTACGCGCAGGCCTGCGCTGGAGATGTACTCCAGCTCCTCCGCGTCGATCTCCACCGGACCGGAAGGAGCTTCTTCGGTGATCCGGAAGATCTCCTTCTCCGCCTCCGCGGAATTTCCCGAGTCAATGCGCCCGGAAAGCCGCAGAAATACGGAGCCGTCCCGCACTTCGCCACTGATTTCCCGCATGCGTATTCCTCCTGTAGGACTGCCGCCCTTAAGCGATGGTCAGAATGTCCGAAAACCCGGTGACCTCGAAGATCTCCATGACGATCTCATTGACGCCGGTCACCTTCATGCTGCCCTGCCTGTTCATGATCTTCTGCGCGGACAGCAGCACGCGGAGTCCCGCGGAGGAGATGTACTCCAGATCCTGGAAATCCATCACCAGCTCCTTCACGCCCGTGAGCGATTCGGAGAGCTCCTTCTCCAGCTGCGGCGCCGTGGAAGTATCGAGCCTCCCTGCAACCTTAAGTTCCAGCTTATCCGCCTCTGCCGCCTTAGTAATCGTCATTGCCAGACCTCCCTCTTTCTGATGGTTCTGTCCCGTTGTTCATTCCTGATAATCCCGCCCGATCTCCATGCACTTCAGGTTCATGCCCAGAAGATCCGCATGTCTGGCGGAAATGCATTTTCCAAGAGCCGTATTCACGTGCTCCTCGTCGTACTCGTCAAAGACCTGCAGGAGCTTTCCCATGAGGATCATGTTGGCGAGGGTCGGCGTGCCGTTCTCCCCTGCCAGACGGGTGGCGGGCACATAGTAGACGCTGACGTCCTCCCGCTCCACCTTGCGTTCGATCAGCGTGCTGTCCACGAAGATCACGCCGCCGCTTTTGACTTCCGATTCATATTTATCGAGAGACGGCAGATTCATCGCGACCAGCACGTCCGGATGCGCGATGATCGGCGCGCCGACCGGCTCGTCAGAGAGGATCACGGAACAGTTGGCCGTGCCTCCGCGCATTTCCGGACCGTAGGACGGAAGCCAGCTGACCTGTTTGTCTTCGATCAGTCCCTTATACGCCAGGACCTTGCCGGAGAACAGCAGTCCCTGTCCTCCGAAGCCCGCGAACAGATATTCTCTCGTCATCACGCTTCCTCCTTTGCTCCGGGAATGATGCCCGCGCTTCTGTCCTTGTAGACGCCCAGCGGATAGTAGGGGATCATCTTCTCATCCACCCACTTCAGCGCCTGGGAGGGCGTCATGCCCCAGTTGGTCGGGCACGAGGAGATCACCTCCACGAGTGAGAAGCCCTTGCCCTCGACCTGATTCTGAAACGCTTTTTTGATCGCCTTCTTCGCGGCTCGCACGTTGCGCACGCTGTTGACAGCGACGCGCTCCAGATATTCCGGTCCCTCGAGCTCGGAGAGCATCTCGCAGATCTTCACCGGATAGCCGCAGGCGTTGACGTCGCGGCCGTAGGGAGAGGTCTGGGTGACCTGCCCCGGCAGGGACGTCGGAGCCATCTGGCCGCCGGTCATGCCGTAGATCGCGTTGTTGATGAAAATGATGGTGATGTTCTCGTTTCTGGCGGCCGCGTGAACCGTCTCCGCGGTGCCGATGGAGGCCAGGTCGCCGTCGCCCTGATAGGTGAAGACGATCAGGTTGTCCGGATCGGAGCGCTTGACGCCGGTCGCGACGGCCGGAGCGCGCCCGTGGGCGGCCTCGATCATATCACAGTTAAAATAGTCGTAAGCCATGACGGAGCAGCCGACCGGCGCGATGCCGACGGTCCTGCCCTCGATCTCCAGCTCGTCGATAGCCTCCGCCACCAGGCGGTGGACGATGCCGTGGGTGCAGCCCGGGCAATAGTGGAAGGGCACATCGATCAATGCATGCGGTCTGTCAAATACTACCATATCACTCACCTGCCTTTCCAGCAGCTTCCCGGATCGCGGCGTACACCTGATCCGGAGACGGGATCATACCGCCCACGCGGCAGCACAGGGACACCGGGACCCGGCACTCCGTCGCGAGCTTCACATCTTCGATCATCTGGCCCATGGAGAGCTCGACGCTGATGAACTGCTTCGCGGTCCCCAGCGCCTTCTTGAAGGCCTTCTCCGGGAACGGCCATACCGTGACCGGACGGATCATGCCGGCCTTGATGCCCTCGGCTCTCGCGGCATTGACCGCATTTTTCGCGACGCGGGCCGCAATGCCGAACGCGGTGACCACGATCTCCGCGTCGTCCATCAGATATTCCTCCGCTCTCTGCTCCTTTTCGCAGATCACGGCGTATTTCTCATAGCGCTCGAAATTCTTCTGCTCCAGGACCTCCGGCTTCAGATAGAGCGAATTCACGATATTGTGAGGGCGCTGCATCTTCGTGCCGGTGGTGGTCCAGGGCTTCTCCGGCATCTCTTTGATCTCAAAATCGAAGGACACCGGCTCCATCATCTGGCCGATCGTGCCGTCCGCGAGGATCATGGAGGGCATCCGGTACTCGTCCGCCAGCTCAAAGCCGCGGATGGTCAGCTCCGCCATCTCCTGTACGGAATCCGGAGCCAGAACGATCATGTGATAGTCGCCGTGTCCGCCGCCGCGGGTCGCCTGGAAATAGTCCGACTGGCTCGGCTGAATGCCGCCCAGACCCGGGCCGCCGCGCTGGCAGTTCACGATAAGGGCCGGCAGGTCGCAGCCCGCCAGATAGGAGATTCCCTCTCCCTTCAGCGAGATCCCCGGGCTCGAAGAAGACGTCATCACGCGCTTGCCGGTGGAGGAGACGCCGTAGACCATGTTGATGGCCGCGATCTCGCTCTCCGCCTGCAGGAAGGTCCCGCCGATCTTCGGCATCCTTTTTGCCATATAGGCCGCGATCTCGGTCTGCGGGGTGATCGGATAGCCGAAATAGTGCCGGCATCCGGCCTGGATCGCCGCCTCGGCGATCGCTTCATTGCCTTTCATCAATACTTTTTCTGCCACCTTGCTCACCTCACTTTTCAATTTTGATAATGCAGTCGGGGCACATCAGCGCGCAGGACGTGCAGGCGATGCACGCCGCCTCGTCGATGCACTCTGCCGGGTGGTGTCCCTTTTTGTTGATGACCTCCTTCGAGATCTGAAGGATGCCCTTGGGACATGCGTCCACGCAGAGTCCGCAGCCCTTGCATTCATCCGTACGGAATGTCAGCTTTGCCATAATTTCCTCCTATCTGCAAATTCCCCCGCATCATACAGGCCGTTTCTGCAGGTGCATGGGGAACAGGTTGCACACCTTTCCTTCGAGTTCCCGGGCCACGCATTTCTCCGCGCAGGTCAGCACGAGAGGCAGGCCGGTCCTGCGGGCGATCTCCTCCGCGGCCGGGACCGTCCGCAGCACGTCCTCCGGGGACGTCTCCGCCCCGAGGTTCGAATTATTGATGATCCCGGTGAACGGAAGTCCCGAGGCGGTCTCGATCTCCGCCATCACCTCAAGGACCGCGTCCGGATCCGGCGTCAGCGGGCGGTAGAGATTCACCACCAGGAACATATCGTAATCCTGTTCCTCCCGGATCGCCGGCGCGATGCGCCCCAGCGCGAGCGCGCCCCGGTCGTCTCCGCCGACGTCCACGACGCTCGAAAGCCCCCTGTCGTCCACGAGGGCGTACATCTCCTGGGGCAGCGCCGGAATGTCCAGGTTGCTGTTCGCGTACTCCGACACGATCATGCGGATCCCGGCTTCCTTCAGTTCGTCCTCGCTGTCCCGGGTACGGAAGTAGGGGTTCACGATATCGAGGTCCGCCACCGCCACGCGCTCCCGCATGGTCCGCAGCTCCTCCGCCATATTGACGGCGATATTGGTCTTTCCGCTCCCGTAATGCCCGGAAAGCAGGGTGATCCGCTTATAATCCATGTCGAATGATCTTTCCGCTGGTGGTCTTGGGCAGCTCGTCCCGGAAGACCACGATCCTCGGGTACTTATAGGGAGCCGTGTGCTCCTTCACGTAGTTCTGGATCTCCTTCACCAGCTCGTCGCTGCCTTCGACGCCCGGCACCAGCACGATGCTGGCCTTGACCACGAAGCCGCGCACCGGATCCTTGGCGGCGCTGACGCCGCACTCCAGCACGTAGGGGAGCTCCATCAGCACGCTCTCGATCTCGAACGGTCCGATCCGGTAGCCGGAGGACTTGATGACGTCGTCCTTCCGTCCCACGTACCAGTAGAAGCCGTCCTCGTCCTTCCAGGCGAGATCGCCCGTGTGATACCAGCCGTCCTTCCAGGTCTCCGCTGTCTCCTCTTCATTATTATAATAACAGACCGCGAGACCGCAGGGAATACCCTGACTGATATTGATGCAGATTTCCCCTTCTTCACCGGAGGGTACGGGCTTTCCGTCCTCGTCGAGCAGCTGCACGTCGTAGATCGGCGCCGGCTTGCCCATGGAGCCGATCTTGTGCGGCGCGCCGACCATATTTCCGATGATCATCGCCGACTCGCTCTGGCCGAAGCCCTCCATGATGCGCAGGCCGGTGGCCTTCTCGAACTGCCGGTAGACCTCCGGGTTCAGGGCCTCGCCCGCGGTCGTCATGTGCTTGACCGACGAGAAATCGTATTTGGAAATATCCTGGCGGATCATCATCCGCAGCATCGTCGGCGGCGCGCAGAAGGTCGTAATGTGATACTTCGCGAACATCGGCAGGATCTTCGCCGCGTCGAAGCGGTCGAAATCGTAGACGAAGATCGCGCCCTCGTTGAGCCACTGACCATAGAGCTTGCCCCAGGTCGCCTTGGCCCAGCCGGTGTCGGAGATCGTAAAGTGCAGGCCGTTGGGATCCACGGTCTGCCAGTAGCGGGCCGTGTGGAAATGCCCCAGCGGATACTTGTAGGTATGCGCCGCGATCTTCGGATAGCCGCTGGTCCCGGAGGTGAAGTACATCAGCATGATATCGTCGCCGCCCGGAGAGGTCCCGGTCCTGCGGTAGCGGGAGCTGTACATCGGATACTCCTCGTCGAAGGTCCGCCAGCCCTCGCGCTCTCCGTTGACGATCATCATGTTCTTCAGGCAGCCGCAGTGCTCCTGCGCGATCTCCACCTGGTGCGCGGTATCGCCGTCCGCGGTGCAGATGATCGAGGTGATGCCCGCGGTCTGGAAGCGGTATTCCAGGTCGTGGTCCATCAGCTGGTTCGTCGCCGGGATCGCGATCGCGCCGATCTTGTTGAGGCCGATGATCGCGTACCAGAACTGGTAGTGGCGCTTCAGGATCAGCATGACCTTGTCGCCCTTTTTGATCCCCTGGGACAGGAAATAGTTCGCGCAGCGGGCGGAATTCTTCTTCACGTCCTCAAAGGTGATCCTGCGCTCGGTCCCGTCCTTGGAAATGTGCAGCATCGCCAGCTTCTCGGGATCGCGCCGCGCCAGTTCGTCGACCAGGTCGAAGGCGAAATTGAAGCGCTTGATATTCTTGAAGCGGACGGAAACGGGCGTCCCGCGGTCATTTTCCTCCACGTCGATGTAGTCGCGCCAGATGCGGTTGGAGTCGTCGCGGACAAAGCCGGTCGGCTCGTCCTCGATCAGCTTCGCGTGCTCGAGCTCCGGGATCGGCTCGCCGGCCGGGTTGAGGACGATGGCGTAGAAGACGCAGTCCCTGCCGCCCACGGCGATCATCCCGTGAGGCGTGCTGCTGTCGTAATAGACGCTGTCACCGGGGCCGAGGATCTCGCTGTGCTCGCCGATCTGCACCTTGAGGCTTCCCTCCACGACGATGTCGCACTCCTGCCCGTCGTGCTTGGTCAGGTCGATCGGGCGGTTCTGCGCCTCCTCGTCGTAGACGCTGCGCACATAGAGCGGCTCCGCGATCCGGTTCTGGAAGGCATAGGCCAGGTTGTAGTAGGTCATGCCGTGCGCGCGGGAGACCTTCTGGCCGCCGCCGGACCGGGTCAGCGTGTAGGAGCGCAGGTTCGGGCTGTACCCCTCGAGGATATCCGTGACGGATACCTTGAGCGCCAGTGCGCACCGGTAAATGAAGGTAAAGTTCAGATCGTTCCTGCCTTCTTCGCAGTCCAGATATTCCTCCACTGAAATGTCTGTGAGCGCGGCCATCTCCTCCGGAGTCTTGTTCTCAAGCTCCCGGAGCACCCGGATCCGGCCGGCGATCTCCTGAATTTTAAAATCCAGTTCCTGCTGCATGTTCTCCAGTCTCCTTGTCTTTATTTCCGCCATGCCGGCATGCTCAAGGTCTTCGGCCTTTCGCTGCCGCGGCATTCGCACAAAAAACGCACTCATCTCAAAGGATCTGCTTTGAGACGAGTGCGTTCATCACCCGCGGTACCACTCAAATTGCTGCAGAATGCAGCCGCTCATCAGGGTCCGTCAACCCCTTCGCCTTTACGCAGCATCACGGGAAGCATCTACTCGGCATCCGCCTTTCTGGCTTCCGGCTCGGAAGGGACGGGCCGCATGGAAGTCCGCTGCCGGTTCGCACCATCCACCGGCTCTCTGAGAGTTTTCTTCCTGGCCTTCTTCGTCATCGCCTTTAGTTGATTATAGTAGCACCCAAACTCCGGTTCGTCAATCATTTTTCAAGAATCCGACGGTTCCGGAGGCCGGAATCCCCTCATTTTCCGGCTGTCAAAGCAGATTCCGCTGGATCTTTCCGCTGATGGTCTTGGGCAGGGAGTCGCGGAATACGACGATCCTGGGGTATTTGTAGGGAGCCGTGTGCTCCTTGACGTAGGTCTGGATCTCCTTCTTGAGGGCCTCGGAGGGCTCCGTGCCCTTTGTGAGCACCACGCTGGCCTTGACGACCTGGCCGCGCACCGGATCCGGCTCCGGGCTCACGCCGCACTCCAGGACGTAGGGCAGCTCCATGATGACGCTCTCGATCTCGAACGGTCCGATCCGGTAGCCGGAGGACTTGATGACGTCGTCCACGCGGCCGATGTACCACAGGAAGCCGTCCTCGTCGCGCCAGGCCTGATCGCCGGTGTGATACCAGCCGTCGTGCCAGACCTTCGCCGTGGCCTCCGCGTCCTTGTAGTAACCCATGAAGAGGCCGCAGGGCTTGCCCTTCTTCGTGCTGACCACGATCTCGCCCGGTTCGCCGTCCGGCACCGGATTGCCGTCCGGATCCAGCAGCTCCACCTCGTACAGCGGCGAGGGCTTGCCCATGGAGCCCAGCTTGTGGGTGCCGCCGATCAGATTTCCTACGGTCATCGTGGTCTCGGTCTGGCCGAAGCCCTCCATGATCTGCAGGCCGGTCAGCTTCTCGAACTGGATGTAGACCTCCGGATTGAGCGCCTCGCCGGCCGTCGTCATGTGCACCACCGAGGAGAAATCGTATTTGGAAATGTCCTCGCGGATCAGCATGCGCAGGATCGTGGGCGGCGCGCAGAAGGTCGTGATCTTGTATTTCGCGAACATCGGCAGGATGTCCGCCGCGTTGAAGCGGTCGAAATCGTAGGTGAAGACCGCGCCCTCGCACAGCCACTGGCCGTAAAGCTTGCCCCAGAGCGCCTTGCCCCAGCCGGTCTCGGAGATCGTAAAATGCAGGCCCTGGTCGCTGACGCCGTGCCAGTAGCGGGCCGTGATGTAGTGTCCCAGCGGATAGGTGTAGGAATGCGCGGCGATCTTGGGATAGCCGGTCGTACCCGAGGTGAAGAACATCAGCATCGTGTCCCCGCCGCAGGGCGCGCCCTTCTTCCGCAGGAAATGAGCGCTGAACTGCTCGATCTCTTCGTCATAATCGTGCCAGCCCTCTCTCTTCCCGCCGACCAGGATCTTGAGTTCCAGGCCCGGGCAGTTCGCGTGCGCCGCGTCCACATGATCCGGCACGCCGTCCTCCGCCGTCGAGACGATCGCCTTGACGTCGGCAGCCTGGAAGCGGTACTCGAAATCGTGCTGCTGCAGCTGGCTGGTGGCCGGGATCGCGACCGCGCCGAGCTTGTGCAGACCCACGATCACGTGCCAGAACTGGTAGTGGCGCTTCAGCACCAGCATGACCTTGTCCCCCTTCTGGATGCCGAGGGACCGGAAATAGTTCGCGCACTGGTTGGAGGCGCGCTTCATGTCCCGGAAGGTGAACCTCCGCTCCGTGCCGTCCTTGGAAATGTGCAGCATCGCCAGCTTCTCCGGGCTCTTGCGGGCGATCGCGTCCACCACGTCGAAGCCGAAGTTGAAGGTCTCGGTATTTTTAAAATGAATGGACTGCAGCAGGCCGTGCTCGTCCTCCTCCGTCTCCACGAAGGCGTCGCTGACCAGCTTCTCCTTCGGGGAGCGCGTGGTGATCAGCGTATTGCGGACCACAGTCTCCTTCTCGCCGGCACCGGGCATGACAAAGGCGAGGAAGACGCAGTCCTGGCCGCCGGTGGCGATCATGCCGTGGGGCAGGGAGCTGTTATAGAAAATGCTGTCGCCTTCGCTCAGGTACTCGACGGTCTCGCCGACCTGGACCTTCAGCCGGCCGGACATGATGTAGTCGAACTCCTGCCCGGAGTGCTTCGTCGTGTGGATCGGCTTGTTCTGAAGCTCCTCGGAGTACTCGTATTTCACCCAGTAGGGCTCAGCCAGCTTGTCCCGGAACATCGGCGCCATATTCATGATCTGGATGCCGTCCTCGCGGATCGGATCCTGCATGCGGCCCTTGCGCATGACCGTGCAGGTGGACAGGCGCGCGCTCTGGCCTTCCAGCAGGTCGCTCATGCCCACGTTGAAGGTGAGGGCGCACTTGTGGATGAAGGTAAACGGAATATCCGTCTGCCCCGCCTCGTAGGTCAGGTACTGGTCCACCGACACCTCAGTCTTTTCGGCCATCTCCGAGACCGAAAGGCCGGTGATCTCCCGCATCTCCCGGATACGGTGCGCCAGATCCATCAGGTTCATCTCTTCCACTGCTGCCATGTTTTTTCCTCCTTTTTTCCGACGGGACGCGCTCTCCGGCAATCATGCTCAAAAAAAACACCCGTCTCAAACTGTTCTTTGAGACGAGTGTCATTCTCACCCGCGGTACCACTCAAATTGCTGCCGGAACGCAGCCTCTCAACGGGATCCATCAATCCCTCTGCTCTCACGCGGCCTCACGGGAAACGTCTACTGGGCAAAAGCCGTTCGGGCTTCCGGCTCGGAAGGGATGGGCCACATGGATCTCCGCCGCCGGTTCACACCAGCCACCGGCTCTCTGCAGGCTTTGTATCCGGACCGTCTTCGTCATCGCCTTTAATTGAGAATATTACCACCGGACCGGAGATTTGTCAATCCTTTTTTCGAACGGCAGAGGA
>ONST01000233.1 GCA_900320575.1 uncultured Eubacteriales bacterium | reverse complement strand
GAACAGTATCGCACGCATTCCGGCTGATCTGTAACAAGCAAACAATCTGCACAAGGCGCTGGAGCAGCTTGCGCTGCGAAAACGAGGTCTTGTGAAAGAAAAATCCAACTGTCTGAGCCGCGCAGCGGTGAGTTTTGGATTTTTCTGAACGGGTTTCGCCTCGTTGAGGAGCGCTTTAGCTGCTCCCGCCGCGGAAGCCGTTTGCGGTTACAGACAGACGGACGCGGGCCCTCAGGGACGGCGGTTCAATTAGTGGTTCCATCCGCGCGGAAGCCGTCCGGCGGGGATCCGCCGGGCAGATGTCAGAGATCCGGAGAATCAATAAGAAAAGCCGTTCGGGGCAGATGATCCGGCGTAGGCGGTATGCGGGGTACTGCTGCAAAAAGTCAATAATTTCCATTGACAACCCGCGCCTGCGGGTGCTATGATAGCAGAGCATCAGACCGAAGACAGCCGGTGGTCCGCGCTGTAAGAACAGAGGACCGTAAGCATTGCGCCAGCCGAGGGATGGATACATATGATTCGTATGCGAACATGATATCCCCGCGTTTTCGGCGCGGGGTTTTTGTATTTCCCGGGATTTGATGCAGAAAAATCTACAGGAGGAAATGAGTTCATGGCAAAGGTAGAACTGAAACAGCCGATTGTCCAGGAGATCGCCGAGACAGTCAAAGACGCCCAGTCCGCTGTTCTGGTTCAGTACCTCGGACTTACGGTCGAGCAGGACACTGCGCTCCGTAAGGAACTCCGTGAAGCCGGCGTGATCTACAAGGTATACAAGAATACCCTGATGCGCCGCGCTTTCGAGGGCACTGAATTTGAATCGCTGAGCAAGCATCTTGACGGCCCGAACGCACTCGCGGTCAGCAAGGACGATGCGGTCAAACCGGCAAGCATTCTTGCCAAGTATGTAAGCGCTCACAAGTGCTTCAACTTCGTCGGAGGCGTTGTCGAAGGAGACTATGTCGACCCGGCAAAGCTTGACGAAATCGCGAAGATCCCGTCCAGAGATATCCTTCTCGGCAGACTCTTCGGCAGCATGCAGTCCCCGGTCACCAACTTCGCGCGCGTCATCAAGCAGATCGCGGAGAAGGACGGCGAAGCTCCGGCGGCAGAAGAAGCAGCTCCGGCTGCAGAATGATTCATTTGAACCGTTTATTTTGCATCGAATAATTCATGGAGGAAATAAAAATGGCAAAGCTTACCACGGAAGAATTTATTGCAGCGATCAAAGAGCTGACTGTTATGGAACTGAATGACCTGGTCAAGGCCTGCGAAGAAGAGTTCGGCGTTTCCGCAGCAGCGGGTGTCGTCGTCGCGGCTGCCGGCCCGGCTCAGGCTGAAGAAGAAGAGAAGACCGAGTTCGACGTCGAGCTGACCGAGATCGGCGCCTCCAAGGTCAAGGTCATCAAGGTCGTTCGTGAAGCGACCGGCCTCGGCCTGAAGGAAGCGAAGGACAAGGTCGATTCCGCTCCGACGGTCATCAAGGAGCAGGTCGACAAGGCTGAGGCTGAGGATCTCAAGAAGAAGCTTGAGGAAGCCGGCGCGAAGGTCACCCTGAAATAATTGAATTTCATTTCCGAAAAGAGGAAGGCGCTGCGGATGCGGCGCCTTTTTCATGTCCGCGCAGGATATGCGAAATGAAAATAATATAAAAAACATTTTGACAGCCGTGTAGATTTGTGCTATCTTTAAGAATGCACTATTATGGAGGGCATATGTATTCGTGTGCCCAAAATTCACACCATAATAAATATATAGAAAAAACGGGGTGAAACGTCGAATGGAGAAAAACAGAATTCGTCCCATCAGGTCCGGGCGCTCGATTCGTATGACCTACCAGCGGCAGAAAGAAGTCCTGGAAATTCCGAACCTCATTGAGGTGCAGAAGGACTCCTACGACTGGTTTGTCACGGACGGCCTCAGAGAGATCTTTGACGACATCTCTCCGATCGAGGACTATACCGACAAGCTCAGCCTTGAGTTTACCAGCTTCGAGCTCTGCCGGGACGAAACAAAGTACCCGATCGCCGAGTGCAAGGAACGCGACGCCAATTACGCCGCGCCCCTGAAGGTCACCGTCCGTCTCCGCAACAAGGAGAACGGGGAGATCAAAGAGCACGAGATCTTCATGGGCGACCTTCCTCTGATGACGGAGACCGGCACGTTCATCATCAACGGCGCCGAGCGTGTCATCGTCAGCCAGCTCGTCCGCTCCCCCGGCATCTATTACGGAATTACCCACGATAAGATCGGCAAGAGACTGTTCTCCTGCACGGTCATCCCCAACCGCGGCGCGTGGCTGGAGTACGAGACCGACTCCAACGACGTTTTCTACGTCCGCGTGGACCGTACCCGCAAGGTTCCGATCACGGTGCTGATCCGTGCGCTTGGCGTGGGCACGAACCAGGAGATCGTGGAGCTGTTCGGAAACGAACCGAAGATCGAAGCCAGCTTTGCCAAGGATACCGCCATGAATTATCAGGACGGTCTTCTTGAGCTGTACAAAAAGATCCGTCCCGGCGAGCCGCTGGCGGTGGATTCGGCGGAAAACCTGATCCACGGCATGTTCTTCGATGCCCGCCGCTACGATCTGGCGAAGGTCGGACGCTACAAGTATAATAAGAAGCTGATGTTCCGCAACCGGATCCGCGGCCACGAGCTCGCGCAGGACGTCGTCGACGAGACGACCGGCGAGATCCTCGCGGAGGCCGGCACCGTCTGCACGGCGGAGCTGGCGGACGAGATCCAGAACGCCGCGATCCCGGCTGTCTGGCTGCGCGTCGAAGGCGTGGATCACGACATCAAGGTACTTTCCTCGATGATGGTGGACATCACCAGCTGGATCCACATGACGGAAGAGGAGAAGAAGGAGCTGGGGATCACCGAGCTGGTGTATTATCCGGTCCTCCGGGAGATCCTGGATCAGAACTATCCGGACGAGGAGCTTCCGGCGGTGCTGAAGAGACGGGTCCACGACCTGATCCCGAAGCACATTACCCGGGAAGACATTTTCGCTTCCATCAACTACAATATGCATCTGGAATACGGCATCGGCAGCGACGACGACATCGACCATCTGGGCAACCGCCGCATCCGTGCCGTCGGCGAACTGCTTCAGAACCAGTTCCGCATCGGTCTGTCCCGCCTCGAGCGCGTGGTCCGCGAGCGCATGACCACCCAGGATCCGGATACGATCACGCCCCAGTCCCTGATCAACATCAAACCGGTGACAGCCGCAATCAAGGAGTTCTTCGGATCCTCCCAGCTGTCCCAGTTCATGGATCAGAACAACCCGCTGGGCGAGCTGACCCACAAGCGCCGTCTGTCCGCTCTGGGCCCGGGCGGTCTGTCAAGAGACCGCGCAGGCTTCGAGGTGCGTGATATTCACTACACGCATTACGGAAGAATGTGCCCGATCGAGACCCCTGAAGGTCCGAACATCGGTCTGATCAACTCCCTGGCGTGCTACGCCCGCATCAACCAGTACGGCTTCGTCGAGGCGCCTTACCGCGAGATCGACAAGTCCGATCCGTCCAACCCGCGGGTCACGGACAACGTGCGCTACATGACGGCGGACGAAGAGGACAATTACCACGTGGCGCAGGCCAACGAGCCTCTGGACGAAGAGGGGCATTTTATCCATAAAAATGTCTCCGGCCGCTACAGAGAGGCGACCCAGGCCTACGACCGCAGCATGTTCGACTATATGGACGTGTCCCCGAAGATGGTCTTCTCCGTGGCGACGTCCCTGATCCCGTTCCTGCAGAACGACGACGCGAACCGCGCCCTGATGGGCTCCAACATGCAGAGACAGGCCGTGCCGCTTCTGACCACGGAAGCGCCGGTCGTCGGCACCGGCATGGAGGAGAAGGCGGCCGTGGACTCCGGCGTCTGCTTGCTGGCGAAGTGCGACGGTGTCATTACCTCCGTCACCTCCACCGACATCGGCATGGTCTACGAGGACGGCACAAAAGAAAACTATCACCTGACCAAGTTCCTGCGTTCCAACCAGAGCAACTGCTACAACCAGAAGCCCATCGTCTCGAAGGGCGAGAAGGTGAAGGCGGGACAGGTCATCGCGGACGGCCCCTCCACCCATAACGGCGAGCTGGCTCTGGGCAAGAACCCGCTGATCGGCTTCATGACCTGGGAAGGCTACAACTACGAGGACGCGGTCCTTCTGTCCGAGAGACTGGTGCAGGACGATGTCTACACCTCGGTGCATATCGAGGAGTACGAGGCGGAGTCCCGCGACACCAAGCTGGGACCGGAGGAGATCACCCGCGACGTTCCGGGCGTCGGCGACGAGGCCCTGAAGGACCTCGACGACAGAGGCATCATCCGCATCGGCGCGGAGGTCCGTGCCGGCGATATCCTCGTGGGCAAGGTCACTCCGAAGGGAGAGACCGAGCTGACCGCGGAGGAGCGCCTGCTGCGCGCGATCTTCGGTGAGAAGGAGCGAGAGGTCCGCGACACGTCCCTGAAGGTGCCGCACGGCGAGTACGGCATCGTGGTGGACGCCAAGGTCTTTACCCGCGAGAACGGCGACGAGCTGCCTCCGGGCGTGAATCAGAGCGTGCGCATTTACATCGCGCAGAAGAGAAAGATCTCCGTCGGCGACAAGATGGCCGGCCGTCACGGCAACAAGGGTGTCGTCTCCCGGGTGCTTCCGGTCGAGGATATGCCCTACCTGCCCAACGGACGTCCGCTGGACATCGTGCTGAACCCGCTGGGCGTGCCTTCCCGTATGAATATCGGACAGGTCCTGGAGATCCATCTGTCCCTTGCGGCGATGGCCCTGGGCTTCAATATCTCCACGCCGGTCTTCGACGGCGCGAACGAGATCGACATCCAGGATACACTGGAGCTGGCAAATGATTATGTCAATCTGAGCTGGGAGGAGTTTTCCGATAAATACCGGGATGTCCTCGATCCGGATGTCTACGAGTACCTCGGCAGCCATCTTGAGCACCGGGAACTCTGGAAGGGCGTTCCCATCTCCAGAGACGGCAAGGTCCAGCTGCGCGACGGCCGCACCGGCGAGCCCTTCGATTCGCCGGTCACCATCGGCCACATGCATTATCTGAAGCTGCACCACCTGGTGGACGACAAGATCCACGCCCGTTCGACGGGCCCCTACTCCCTGGTCACGCAGCAGCCCCTGGGCGGCAAGGCCCAGTTCGGCGGCCAGCGTTTCGGTGAGATGGAGGTCTGGGCTCTCGAGGCTTACGGCGCGTCTTACACCCTGCAGGAGATCCTGACCATGAAGTCGGACGACGTGGTGGGACGTGTCAAGACCTACGAGGCCATTATCAAGGGAGACAACATCCCCAGCCCGGGCATTCCGGAGTCCTTCAAGGTCCTTCTGAAGGAACTGCAGTCTCTGGGCCTCGATATGCGGGTCCTGGACGAGGACCGCAACGAAGTCCAGCTGAGGGAGACCATCGACTACGGCGATACCGACATCCGTTCCGTCATCGAGAGCGAGAGCCGGCGCCACCGCAGCGAGGACGAGGAGTTCGAGCGCCACGGCTTTACCCGCCAGCGCTTCGACGAGGATTCCGAGCAGCTGGTCGACGACGAGAACCTTCTGGAAGATGACTACGAGGACGACCTCGATGACAGCGATTTCCTCGGCGGAGGAGATGATTTTGCCGATATCCTCGAGGAGGAGTAAGCCGCAGATCCAGTGAATGGATCCGCTGCCGCATCACGTTGTACTGCACATGGGAGGTACATATGGCAGAGAGCTTTATCAAACAGGAAGAGTACAAGCCGGTAACCTTTGACGCGATCAAGATCGGCCTCGCTTCTCCTGAAAGAATCCGCGAATGGTCCCACGGGGAGGTCAAAAAGCCGGAGACGATCAACTACAGAACGTTAAAACCGGAAAAGGACGGCCTGTTCTGCGAGCGCATCTTCGGACCCTCCAAGGACTGGGAGTGCCACTGCGGAAAATATAAAAAGATCCGCTACAAGGGCGTGGTCTGCGACCGCTGCGGCGTCGAGGTGACCAAGTCCTCCGTCCGCCGCGAGCGCATGGGCCACATCGAGCTGGCGGCGCCGGTCTCGCACATCTGGTATTTCAAGGGCATCCCCTCGAGAATGGGCCTCATTCTCGACATGTCCCCGAGAAATCTGGAGAAGGTGCTGTATTTTGCGAACTACATCGTCCTCGATCCGGCGGACGCCGCCCCGACCCTGACCAAAAAGCAGATCCTCACGGAGCGGGACTACCAGGAGGCGAGAGAACAGTTCGGCTGGAATTTCCGTGTCGGCATGGGCGCCGAGGCGATCCAGGAGCTCCTTCGGGAGATCGATCTGGAGACCGAGTCCGCTGCGCTCAAGAAGGAGCTGAAGGAGTCCACCGGCCAGAAGCGCGCGCGTATCATCAAGCGCCTCGAGGTGGTGGAGGCCTTCCGTGAGTCCGGAAACCGTCCGGAGTGGATGGTCATGAACGTGATTCCGGTCATTCCGCCGGATATCCGCCCGATGGTCCAGCTGGACGGCGGCCGTTTCGCGACCTCCGACCTCAACGATCTCTACAGAAGGATCATCAACCGCAATAACCGTCTGAAGAGACTGCTGGAGCTGGGCGCGCCGGAGATCATCGTAAGAAATGAAAAGCGCATGCTGCAGGAGGCGGTGGACGCCCTGATCGACAACGGCCGCCGCGGCCGCCCGGTCACGGGCCCCGGCAACCGCGCGCTGAAGTCCCTCTCCGACATGCTGAAGGGCAAGTCCGGCCGCTTCCGCCAGAACCTTCTGGGCAAGCGTGTCGACTACTCGGGCCGTTCCGTTATCGTCGTCGGACCGGAGCTGAAGATCTATCAGTGCGGTCTGCCGAAGGAGATGGCGATCGAGCTCTT
>ONST01000167.1 GCA_900320575.1 uncultured Eubacteriales bacterium | reverse complement strand
GCGCTGGCCGCGCCGATCGGCTCGGCTCCCCTGCGGGACCTTGTGAAGAAGGACGCGAAGATCGTCGTCATTACCAGCGACATCACGCGCCCGGTACCGACCTGGGAGATCATGCCGGCTCTGCTCGACGAACTGTATGCGGGCGGCGCAAAGCCGGAGGACATCACCCTGGTGTTCGCCCTGGGCAGCCACCGGAAACACACGGAGGAGGAAAAACTCCACCTGGCCGGCGAGCGTGCCTACCATGAGATCCGCTGCATCGACGGCGACAACTCCGAGTGCGTCCATCTGGGCGTCACCTCGCGGGGCACGCCGGTCGATATCGTGAAAACGGTCGCGGAGGCGGATATGCGCATCTGCCTGGGCAACGTGGAATATCACTATTTTGCCGGTTATTCGGGCGGATACAAGGCGATCATGCCCGGCGTCTCCACCTTTGAGGCGATCCAGGCGAACCACTCGATCATGGTGGACGAGCGCGCCCACGCGGGCAATCTTGAGGGCAATCCGCTCCGGCAGGATATCGAGGAAGCGGGAGCCATGTGCGGCGTGGACTTCATTGTCAATGTGGTCCTCGACGAGCACAAGAAGATCGTGCACGCGGCGGCCGGCGACGTGACGGAAGCCCACAGGGAGGCCTGCGCCTACCTTGACCGGATGTACAAGATCAGCATTCCGAAGCGGGCGGACATCGTCATCGTTTCCCAGGGAGGCGCTCCGAAGGATCTGAATCTCTATCAGACCCAGAAGGCGCTGGATAACTCGAAGCACGCGATCCGCGACGGCGGCGTCGTGATCCTCGTGGGCTCCTGCAAAGAGGGCCTCGGGCAGAAGACCTTCGAGTCCTGGATGCTGGAAGCGGAGAAGCCGCAGGATATCGTGGATCATCTGAAGCGGGACTTCCGCCTCGGCGGACACAAGGCCGCGGCCATCGCCCAGGTGATGGGCCACGCGGACATCTATCTCGTTTCCGAGATGGAACCGGAGTTCGTGAAGAGCATTTTCTTCACGCCCTTCGCGTCTCTGGAGGAAGCCTACAGGGCCGCTTCGGAGAAGATGGGGGCGGATGCTTCGGTCATCGTCATGCCCTACGGCGGTTCCACACTGCCGAAGGTCGCAGGCGAGTAAACAACGGATGCAATTGGCGTACAGCAACAAAATACGTACCAGGAGGAGATACAAATGGATTACGCAAAAGAATCACTGAGACTGCACGGCGAGTGGAAGGGAAAGATCGAGGTCAAGGCGACCGTTCCCGTAGCATCAGAGACTGACCTGGCTCTGGCGTACACCCCGGGTGTCGCCCAGCCCTGTCTGGAGATTCAGAAAGACATCAACAACAGCTACGCGCTGACCCGCAGATGGAACCTCTGCGCGGTCGTGACGGACGGCACCGCCGTTCTCGGCCTCGGCGACATCGGCCCGGAAGCCGGCATGCCGGTCATGGAAGGAAAGTGCGTGCTCTTTAAGTCCTTCGGCGACGTGGATGCGTTCCCGCTCTGCGTGAAGTCCAAGGATGTGGACGAGATCGTCAATACGATCTACATGATCTCCGGCTCCTTCGGCGGCGTCAACCTCGAGGACATCGCGGCTCCCCGCTGCTTCGAGATCGAGCGCAAGCTGAAAGAGAAGTGCGATATCCCGATCTTCCACGACGATCAGCACGGCACCGCCATCATCACCCTGGCAGGCCTTCTGAACGCGATCAAGGTCGTCGGCAAGAAGAAGGAAGACGTCAAGATCGTCACCTCCGGCGCCGGCGCAGCCGCCATCGCCATCGTCAAGCTCCTGCTGTCCGCAGGCTTCAAGAATGTCATCATGACCGACCGCCGCGGCGCCATCTACAAGGGCCGTGAGGAAGGCATGAACTGGATCAAGAAGGAGATGGCCGAAGAGACCAACCTTCAGTGCGAGAAGGGAAGCCTGGCTGACGTGATCAAGGGCGCGGACGTCTTCGTCGGCGTTTCCGCTCCGGGCCTTGTGACCCAGGATATGGTCAGAAGCATGGCCAAAGACGCGATCATCTTTGCCTGCGCGAACCCGACTCCGGAGATCTTCCCGGACGAGGCGAAGGCAGCCGGCGCTGCGGTCGTCGCGACCGGCCGTTCCGATTTCCCGAACCAGATCAACAACGTGCTGGCGTTCCCGGGCATCTTCCGCGGAACCTTCGACGTCCGCGCATCCGACATCAACGAAGAGATGAAGATGGCGGCCTCCAAGGCTCTTGCAGACCTGGTCGCTCCGGAAGAGCTGAGCGCGGATTACATCATTCCGAAGGCCTTCGATCCGAGAGTCGGAAAGGCCGTTGCAGCGGCCGTCGCACAGGCAGCCCGTGACAGCGGAGTGGCAAGAATTTAATGAGATTGCGCCGGATGCGGACAGTCCGGCAGATGTAAGAGGAAGGGCTTCCCATGGGGAAGCCTCCTTCCTCTGACAGAAGAGAGGCTATTATGGCATATATCGACAAACAGGTTGTCAACGGATACAACGAATATATCAACGCGGCTGTGGACGACATGGGGACGCAGATGGACGTCGGTCTTCTGGTCCTTGACGCCGGCCAGAGCTACACCTTTGAGCTTCCGGACAAGGAGATCGCCATTGATCTTCTGGAGGGCGAGGTGACCTTCGCCTACGCCGGAAAGACCGTGGAAGCGAGCCGGAAGGACGTGTTCCATGAGGAAGCGTACTGCCTGCTGGCGCCCCGCGCCACAAAGATCGAGATCACCGCGAAGAGCCATGCAGAGCTCTACGTACAGGATACGCTGAACGAGAAGGACTATGAGCCGGTCATGTATACGCCGGAGACGGTCCAGACCCAGCACGCCGGTTCCAACAACGAACTGATGGGCTGCATGAAGCGTGAGATCAAGACCTTCTTCGATCTGGACAATGCGCCGTTCTCCAATATGGTCCTCGGCGAAGTCCTCAATTACCCTGGAAAGTGGTCCTCCTATCCGCCGCATCATCATCCGCAGCCGGAGGTCTATTTCCACAGATTTGACTACCCGGACGGCTTCGGCGCTTCCTTCGCGAACGGCGAGATCTACAAGTCCCGCCAGAACGGGCTGACGGTCATCACCAGCGGCTTCCATTCCCAGACGGCAGCTCCGGGTTACGCGATGTGCTATATGTGGGGCATCCGTCACCTGGACGGCGATCCCTGGAACAAGACCCGGATCGATGACAAGGAACATGAATGGCTCTGGAAGAGCGACGCGAACGAGCATATTTTTCAGGGATAAGTAAGATCGAAGTCTGACGATCGATCAGCGGAGAGTGAGCAGTATGAGGCTTGATCGGTTAAATGAAATGGAGGCGTTTATCCTTCAGAAAGGGACAGCCTCTCTTGAAGAGATCAGAGAGAGCTTCGGGATGTCGACCAACACCATCCGGCGCGACATCAACGAGCTGATCCGCAGGGGCCATATACGGAAGGTCTACGGCGGCGTGACGGCGATCACCGGCGAGAACCCGCTGCCGATCTCTTACCGGAGCAGCCGGAACCGCGAGGGCAAAGCGGCGATCGGCCGGCTGGCCGCGGAATTTGTGCGCGACGGGGACATGATCTTCCTGGATTCCGGCTCCACCGTGCTCAGCCTTCTGCCGCATCTGAAGGAGCGGCAGGACGTCACGATCGTGACGCACAATCTGAGTGCGATGGCGGAGACGGTGAAATACCCGAACCTGCGGCTGATCGCACTGGGCGGCATGTACAGCGCACCGACTTCCTCCTTCGTGGGGATCACCACGGAGACGGAGCTGACCCGCTACAATTTCAGTACGGTGTTCATTGCGGCTACCGGCGTGTCGCTCGAAAAAGGCCTTACCAATACCACGTTTGTGGAGGCCGAGATCAAACGGAAGGTCGTGGAAAATGCGGACCGGGTGGTCCTGCTTGCGGATCACAGCAAATTCGGATACGCGTCCACGATTTCGTTCCTTCCGTTTGAGGAGCTTTATGCGGTCGTTACAGACAGGCCTCTTGCGAAGGAGTACCTGGATGTGATCGAGAAACACAATATCATCTATAAATGCAATTCATGAAACAGGAGGTTGTTGCAAAATGGGAACAATTCGTATGACGACAGCCCAGGCGCTCGTAAAATTCCTGAACAATCAGTATGTGGAATTTGACGGCGTCGAGACTCCGTTTGTGGAAGGTATTTTCACAATTTTCGGACACGGCATCGCTGTCGGACTCGGCCAGGCGCTGGACGAGGATCCCGGTCACCTGAGAGTCTTCCAGGGCAGAAATGAGCAGGGCATGTGCCATGTGGCGACTGCCTTTGCGAAGCAGAAGAACCGCAGAAAGATCATTGCGTGCTCTTCTTCCGTAGGTCCGGGCGCCGCGAACATGGTCGTCGCCTGCGCCACCGCAACCGTCAACAACATTCCGCTTCTGGTGTTCCCGGCCGATACCTTCGCGTCGAGACAGCCGGATCCGGTCCTGCAGCAGCTCGAGCAGAGCAACAGCTGCGCTACCACCACCAATGACGCGTTCAAGCCGGTCGTCAAGTACTGGGATCGCATCGTCCGTCCGGAGAACCTGATGACCGCCATGATCAACGCCATGCGCGTCCTCACCGACCCGGTGGAGACCGGTGCTGTCTGCATCGCGCTTCCGCAGGATACCGAGGGCGAGGCCTATGATTTCCCGGAGTATTTCTTCGAGAAGAGAGTGCACCGCATCTCCCGCATGATCCCGGATCCGGCAGACGTGCAGGACGTGGCCGCCCTCATCAAGGCCGCGAAGCGCCCGATCGCCATCGTCGGCGGCGGCGTGAAGTACTCCGAGGCTGGCGAGACCGCCGAGAAGTTCTTCAATGAGTTCCAGATCCCGTTCGGCGAGACCCAGGCCGGCAAATCCGCCTGCCATGACAGCGATCCGATGTGCCTCGGCGGCATCGGCGTGACCGGCACCAGCGCCTCCAACAATCTGGCGAAGGAAGCGGACCTTGTCATCGCTATCGGCACCAGACTCGGCGACTTCGCGACGGGTTCCAAGGACCAGTTCAAACCGGGCGTCAAGATCGTCACCATCAACAACAGCAGATATCACGCCTACAAGATGGACGCCACCAAGTGCGTCGGCGACGCGAAGCTTTCTCTGGAAGCCATCGGCGCCGTTCTCCGCGAAGCCGGCTACAAGAGCAGCTACGCTGGAGAGATCGAGGCGGAGAAGGCAGCATGGGACAAGGAGATGGAGAGACTCGGCGGCATCACCTACACGGGCGACGACTTCGAGCCGATCATCAAGCAGCGCGATCCGAGAACCGTTCCGGAGTTCCACAAGCTGCATGACAGCTTCCTGACCCAGACCGCAGCGATCGTCGAGATCAACAAGACCATCGACAAGGATGCGACCTACATCACCGCCGGCGGTTCTCTTCCGAGCTGCTCGCAGAGAATGTACCGCACCGACAAGCGCAACGGATATCACGCAGAGTATGGCTACAGCTGCATGGGCTACGAGTGCGCGGCGGCCCTCGGCGTCCGTATGGCGGAGCCGGAGCATGAGGCGTACGCAGTGGTCGGCGATGCTTCCTTCCAGATGCTGAATTCCGAGATCGGGACCGCGATGCAGCTGAGAGAGAAGATCAACATTCTCGTCTTTGACAACTGCGGCTTCGGCTGCATCAACAACCTGGAGATGACCCACGGCATCGGCTCCATCGCGACCGAGTTCCGCTATCAGGAAGGCCAGAAGCCGACCGGCGATCTCGTTCCGACCAACTACGCGATGATCGGCGCAGGCTACGGCATGAAGACCTACACCTGCCGCACCGTACAGGAGCTCCACGACGCTCTTGAGGATTCCAAGAAGCAGACGGTCGCCTGCCTCTTCGATCTGAAGGTCATTCCGAAGACCATGACCGACGGCTACAATTCCTGGTGGAACGTTGGCATGGCTGCTGTCAGCAAGAAGCCTGAGACCCAGGAAGCCTATGAGGACGTCATGGCTCACAGAGCGACTGCAAGACAGTATTAAACCGTATCACGGCGGAGGTCCCGAATTCACGGGCCGGGACCTTCCGCTCAAGATAAGTTTCTATTCACTTCATTTTACAAATCCTGATAAAGCGAGGTATTTGAAATGGCAGAAAAGTTAAGAATTGGTATGCTCGGCGGCGGCCGCATCGGCAAACTCCATGCGACGAACATCCAGAATCTGGTCCAGGACGCGGAAGTGGTGATCCTTGCCGATCCGTTCATGAACGAGGCAATGGAAGAGTTCGCGAAGGGCATCGGCATCCCGAAGTGCTCCAAGGATCCGGCCGACGTCTTCAACAGCCCGGACGTGGATGCAGTGTTCATCTGCTCCTCCACCGACACGCATGCTGATTTCATTATCCAGGCCGCGAACGCAGGCAAGGATATCTTCTGCGAGAAGCCGATCCACACGGACGTCAAGAAGATCAACGAGGCTCTTGCCGCTGTCGAGAAGGCAGGCGTCAAGCTTCAGGTCGGTTTCGTCCGCCGCTTTGATGCGAACCACAAGGCTGTTCACGATGCAGCTGCTTCCGGCAAGCTCGGCAAGAGATACGTCGTCAAGATCACTTCCCGCGATCCGGAAGGCCCGCCCATGTCCTATGTCGCTGTTTCCGGCGGTATCTTCGTGGATATGATGATCCATGATATCGACATGGCCCGCTACCTTGCAGACAGCGACATCGTGGAAGTCTCCACCTTCGGCGCCTGCCTGACCGATCCGCACTTCGCTGATTACGACGACGTGGATACCGCGATCGTTATGCTGAAGTTCGCGAACGGCGCCATCGGCGTGATCGACAACTGCCGTACCGCTCCGTACGGCTATGACCAGAGAGTCGAGATCCACTGCGAGAAGGGCTGCGTCAGAGACGACAACGTCATCAACAACACCGCTCAGGTCCTGACCGGCGATACAGTCGAGTCCGCGAAGCCGACCTGGTTCTTCCTTGAGAGATACAACGACGCGTTCGTGACCGAGGTCAATGACTTCGTGAATGCGGTCCGCAACAACACTGAAGTTCCGGCCGGCGGAAAAGACGGTCTGGAGTCTGTCCGTGTCGCGATCGCCTGCAAGAAGTCCCTTCTGGAAGGCCGTCCTGTCAAGCTCGAGGAGATCGAGAAATAAT
>ONST01000040.1 GCA_900320575.1 uncultured Eubacteriales bacterium | reverse complement strand
TTCTGAAGCATTTGGAAATTCAAAATAGGTCTCCGGGAACGGCTCGTCCTTCAGCATGAAATGCCACCACTCGCAGTCCAGCGGGACGAAACCGTTCCGCACCATCGCCTTCTGCAGCAGCATCCGGTTCGCGTACTGCTCCGGCGTGACGCCCTGATACGAAGGATGGGACACTTCGCTGAAGAGATCGAAGGGACCTCCCATATCCAGCTCTTTTCCGGTGATCATGTCGACGAGCGTCAGGTCCACGGCGCTGCCCCTGCTGTGACTGGACTGCTTCGCGATATAGCCCCTCTTAAAGAGCTCCTGTTTCTCAAGATCCGGATAGAAATAAGGCTTCATGCGCAGATCGAGATCGTCGATCCCCCACAGGATGAAATGCCGGACCGAGGACGCCGGGCGGTAGGCGTCAAATACCTTGAGCCGGTAGCCCTTGGCGTTCATCTCGCCGGCGACCCCCTTCAGAGCCCTGGCGGCCTCCCGGGTCAGGATCGCCACCGGCTCCTCATAGCCGTCGATGCGGTCGCCGATAAAATTGAACGTCGAGTAATAGCGGATCTCCTGGATGATCCCCGGAACGGCCTCCCCCAGGAGGACAAAATCCGAGGCGTCCATCAGTGCCTGTTTTCTGTAATCCATCGCCCACCTCTTTCAAGTCTCAGGGTATATTCCTGAACTTCTATTGTACAACATCTTTCCGGAAAAAGACAGGAAACTATGATTTTTCGCGTCCTTATGATATACTGGTAACAGTATCAAGACCCGGAGGGATCGAAATGGCAAAATTAAGCCGCACCGAGCGGAGAAAGAAGGAACTGCGCAGAAGGATCCTGCAGGTCCTGCTTCTTCTGCTGTTCATGGCGTGCGTTCTGGTCTTCGCAGTCGGCGGTGTCATCAGCGGCCGGCAGAAGAAGGCCGAGGAGAAAAAGAAAAAAGAGGCGGAGATCGCCGCGGAAGAGGAGGATCTTTCCCGAAAGCGGCAGATCATCGAGGAGGCGGATTTTCTCGCGGAGGGCTACGACTACGACGCCGCGATCGAACTACTGGAAAAGCAGCGCGGTTACGATACGGACACCGAGATGATCAACGCCATCGCCCGCTACAAGGCCGCAAAGACCAATCTGGAGTCTAAAGACGTAAAAGACGTGCCGCACCTCTATTTCCAGCCGCTGATCGTGGATCCGGACCGGGCGCTGAGCACGAATCATCTGACGGAAGAATCGGTCGCCAATAACAATGCCTGGATGACCACCGTCGACGAATTCGAGGCGATCATCGAATCCATGTACGACAACGACTACGTGCTGGTGAGCATGCACGACCTGGTGACGGAGACCGTGGACGAGAACGGAGTCACGCACATTTCCGCGAATAAGGACCTGAAGCTGCCGCCGGGCAAATACCCCTACGTACTCTCCGTCGACGATCTGAGCTACTACCATCAGTATGCGCGGATGGGCTTTGCGGACCGGCTGGTCCTCGACGAAGACGGCGCGGTCAAATGCGAATATACCGGCAGCTCCGGCGAGACCGAGACCGGGGACTTCGACGTAGTGCCGATCCTCGACCGCTTCCTGACCGAGCACCCGGACGGGGCCTACAAGGGAGCCAGGGGGCTGATCTGCCTGACCGGCTATCAGGGCATTTTCGGCTACCGCACGGACATCTCCTACGAGACCGGTGAAAATCTCACCGATTACCAGGAATCCTGGCTGCACGCCAATCCGGACTTCGACCGGGAGGAGGAAGTGGCCCGCGCACAGGAGATCGCGGACGCCCTGCGGGAAGAAGGCTGGGAATTCGCCTGCCACACCTGGGGACACATTTCCTTAAGTTCCGACAATATGGACACGCTCCGCTCCGACCAGCTGAAATGGCAGACCCGCGTGGGGAGCATCGTAGGATCGACGGATATCATGGCCTTCATTCCCGGGAACGACATCGAGGACTGGCACCCCTACAGCTATGATAACGACGCCTTTGCCTTCTTCAAGGATCAGGGCTACAACCTCTTCCTGTGCGTCAATTCCTCGGACAAATACTGGGTCCAGCTGCAGGACAACAGCTACCGGATGGGGCGGATCGCCTGCAACGGTCTGCAGATGTGGAGGAATCTGAACGGTGACACGCGCTTTAATGTCTTTGAAGATTATTTCGATGTCGAGGACGTCTTTGACAGCCATCGTCCGACGCCGGTCCATCAGTAAGCAGACTTCCTTCTTGCCTGTACATGGAAAAAATGGTATGATTACAAAAGCGGTCTGAGGCAGGCGGGATGCGCCTTTCAGCCGTTTCGAAGCTTAAGTGAAAACGGAGGGATGAGACAGTGAAATTGTGGATGGTCTTACTGATAATACTGGTTGTGCTTCTTGCAGCGCTTGCCGCCCTGTATTTCTTCGGGAAGCGGATGCAGAAAAAGCAGGCTGAGCAGCAGGAACAGATCGAAGCGGCGAAGCAGACGGTCAGCATGCTGGTGATCGACAAGAAGCGCATGCGGATGAAGGAATCCGGGCTGCCGCAGTTCGTCATTGACCAGACACCGAAGCTCATGCGCAGAAGCAAGCTTCCGATCGTCAAGGCGAAGGTCGGCCCGAAGATCATGACGCTCGTGGCCGATGAAAAGATCTTCGACGTCATCCCTGTCAAGAAGGAAGTCAAGGCGACCGTCGCCGGCATCTACATCACAGATGTGCGGGGGATCCGGGGACCGCTTCCGAAGCCCGAGGGCAAAAAGTCCTGGAGACAGAAGCTCGCGGAAAAGGTCAGCAGCCTCTCGAAGGAAGAAGCGGCCGCCTCCAAGTCCAAAAAGAAATAAAAATCTGCCGGTCCTGTATAAGGACCGGCAGTTTCTTTCTGCACTTGCTTACCGCGGGGAGATACGGACGGATTCCACGCGGATGTCCATCACGCAGTCCGCTACATGCTGCCCGTTCATGGACAGCGCGTAGTTGATATGGGCCAGGATCCGGTTCTCCCACTCCCGCATCCGCAGCGCGGTCGTGGAGATCCCCATTTCCAGATCCCCGTAGGGCGTGGAATAGCAGGAAATACTGTTTTTCCCCGGCTCGAAGATCATATCCACGTCGATCTCCCCGGACTTATGCACTTCGACCGCATTCTGCTTCAGCACCATGCGGTTCTTCGTCACTTCCATCCCGTCCTCGGAGACCTCGTCGTAGAGCACGACGTGGCTGCCGTTTTCCGGGCGGTATGTGCCTGCCGTCAGGATCTCTACCGGCTCCTCTCCCGCCCGTCCGGCATCCCGGAAGGACTGTACGCCCTTCAGGCGGACCAGAACATCTTCCCTCATGGATCAGTACTCCTCTATGCGCACCATCCGTGCCTGCTTCACGTCGATCGGAAGAATGGAATTGGCAAAATCCGCGAAACGCTCGGCGTCGTCGCTCACATAGAAGCGGTACGGCGTCGGTTCGTCCTTCGCCCGGGGCGTATTATTCATCAGGCCGGTGTCCTTCAGCAGCTTTTCCAGCTCCAGGGCCGTCTCATAGGCCGGATTCACGAGCGTCACCCGGTCTCCGATCAGACGGTGGATCGTGCTGCGCAGAAGCGGGTAATGGGTGCAGCCGAGGATCAGCGTATCGATATCGTGCGCGAGCAGATCATCGAGATACCGCAGGAGGACCTCCTGCGTCACGGAGTCGTGCACCCAGCCTTCCTCCACCAGCGGCACCAACAGCGGACAGGCCTGGGAAATGACATTGATCTCCGGGTCCATGCGGGCGATGGTATCGGTGTAGACGTGGGTGCTGACCGTCGCGCGGGTGGCGATGACGCCGACCTGATGATTCTTCGTCGAGCGGACAGCCATTCTGGCGCCAGGCTCGATCACACCGAGGACCGGGATCCCGGCCTCCTCCTGGATCACGTCCAGTGCGTAGGCGGTAGCTGTATTGCAGGCGATGACGATCGCCTTGATATCCTGCGTCTTCAGGAAACGCATGATCTGCCGCGAATAGCGGATCACAGTGTCCCTGGACTTATTGCCGTAGGGCACACGGGCGGTGTCCCCGAAATATACGATCTTCTCCATCGGCAGATTGCGCATGATCTCGCGGGCGACGGTAAGCCCGCCGAGTCCGGAGTCAAACACGCCGATGGGAGCTTCTGCCAGACGTTCCATGTCTTTATTTCTCCACAAGGCCTCTGCCTATGGTCTTCTGCTGGTTCTCGATATGGCGGCCGGTGATCTCCACGCATTCCTCCACATCCTTCTCCCGGAACGCCCGGATCATACCCGAGTGTTCGAGGATCAGTTCCCGGCGGACGCCGGGATCCTTCAGATATTCCACACGGAAGCGGTACATCTGTTCCCGGAGATTGTTGAGGAGCTGGATCAGTCTGCGGTTCTGCGTCGCGCGGTAGATCACGTCGTGGAACTGCTCGTCCGCCTCGCCCAGTTCGTTAATGTCCACGTCTTCCGTGGAGACCAGAGCTTCAAAGCGGCTCTCGGCCGCGTCCAGCTCGGCGATCTCTTCCTGCGTCATCCGCGCGCAGGCCTTGCGGGCCGCCAGGACCTCCAGCGCCATCCGCACCTCCAGCACGTCGTTCAGCTCCTGCCGGCTGATATCCGCCACATGAGCCCCTCTGCGGGGGATCATCACCACCAGTTCCTCGTGCTCCAGCATACGGATCGCCTCGCGGATCGGCGTGCGGGACACGCCCAGCTTCTTCGCGAGCGCGATCTCCATCAGACGCTCTCCGGGCTTCAGTTCGCCCCGCAGGATCTGTTTGCGGAGAGTCATAAACACCACTTCCCGAAGCGGAAGATAATCTTCTTCTTTCATTATATTCATATCCGGTTCCCTCCGCCGTTTACCGGCCAGGTGAGAAAGGTCCTGACTCCCGGGTAACGCTTTCTCAGATCATCGCGCAGGATCTCCGCACGGTCCCTGTCGCTGAACAGTCCGAAGACCGTCGGCCCGCTGCCGCTCATCAGGGACGCCATCGCACCTCCGCGCAGCATTTCCTGCTTCAGTGTCTCAATGACCGGATTGTCCGGAATGGTCACGCTCTCGAGCACATTTCCCATACGGGAAGCGATCCCGGCAAGAGAACGGGCGCGGATCGCCTCGATCATGCCGTCCACATCCGGGTGTTCCTTGATCCGGTCCGCGGCGAGCGCGCCGTATACCTGCTTCGTCGAGACGCTGATATTCGGCCGGGAAATGAGGATCCAGGATTTCGGCATCGGCGGCAGGGAGGTGAGCTTTTCCCCGATCCCCTCCGCGAGGGCGGTTCCCTGCAGGATGCAGTAGGGAACGTCTGCGCCGATCTTCGCGCCCCGCTCCATCAGCCCGTTCCGGGCAAGGCCCAGCGAGAACAGTTCGTTGACGCCGACGAGAGCCGCCGCCGCGTCGGAGCTTCCTCCGGCAAGGCCGGCCGCCACCGGAATGAACTTATCGAGCCGGATATGCAGCCCGTCCTCCACGTGGAATTCCTCCATCAGCAAAGAAGCGGCTTTCCACGCGAGATTCTTTTCATTTGCCGGAAGGTAGGGAAGGCTGGTCTCCATGCGGATCCCCGTCTCTCCCGGAAGCGGCGTCAGGGTGACGCGGTCATACATTCCGACCGTCTGCATGATCATCCGGACCTCGTGATACCCGTCCTCCCGCTTCCGGAGGACGTCGAGCGCGAGATTGATTTTTGCATTTGCGCGAAGCAGCATGGCTCGTTTTCCTCTGCAGTTCCATTTTTGTATACAATCTGATACAACTCAAAATCTTATCGCTCACCCGACAGGAAGTCAAGGAATTCTTGCGAAATACAGCCTCCGGATTTATAATACATGAAATGGAGGTAAACACCATGATCCGTACTATCCTGTGCGTTCTCTTCGTGATCCTGTATCTGATCCTGTCGCTGCCCATCATGCTGGTACTCGTGCTGGTGCGGCAGTTCCGGCCTGAAGCCGCCGAGCTGGCCATGCTCCGGGTGGTGCAGGCCGCGTTCCGGGGGGTCTATCTCATCGCCGGCGCGAAGCTCACCGTCATCGGGAAGGAACGGATCCCGAAGGAAGAGGCCGTGCTTTACGTAGGGAATCACCAGAGCATCTTCGACATCGTGGTCACCTACGCCCAGGTGCCGGACCGCACGGGCTTCATCTCCAAGGATTCCGTGAAAAAGGTCCCGGTCCTCAACCTGAACATGGTGTTCCTGAACTGCCTGTTCCTCAAGCGGGACGATATCCGGCAGGGCCTGGAGACGATCAAAAAGGCCATTGAGCTCGTGAAGAACGGCGTCTCGGTCTTCATCTATCCGGAGGGCACGCGGAACCGCTCGGAGGATGAGACCGCGCTGCAGGAATTTCACAGTGCCAGCTTTAAGGTCGCCCAGCGCGCGGACTGCAGCATCGTTCCGGTCTCAGTCAACGGCACCGCCGGTCTGCTGGAACGGCATTTCCCGGCTCTGAAGGCCTCGAAAGTCGTCGTGGAATTCGGGGAGCCGGTCCCCTACAGTTCTCTTACGAAAGAACAGCGGAAGCAGATCGGACCGTATTTCCAGACGATCATCCGGGATATGGTCATAAAAAATCAGGAGCTCCTCTGAAGCTCCTGATTTTTTTACTGTTTCAGAACGTCCGCGGCCTTCTCGAACTGCATGAAGCGGGACGCCTTGATGAGGATCTGATCCCCTTCCCGCACATGGGACGGCAGGGCTTCCGCAAGCTGTTCCGTATCCGGGAACTGCAGGATCTCCGCGCTGCTCCCGGCATCGCGCAGGCCTCTTCCGATCTCCTCCGAGAGCGGTCCCGCAAGGAGGACCAGCCCAAGATCCAGTTCTCCCGCGGCAGTCCCCACCTCATAGTGAAGCTCCCGCTCCTTCGTTCCCAGCTCGCCCATATCCCCGAGGACCGCCACTTTCCTGCCTTCCGCGTGATTCAGGATGCGCAGCGCGGCCTTCATGGACATGGGATTCGCATTGTAATAATCTTCGATCAGGGTATACGTTCCGGTCTCCGTGATCCGGAGACGTCCGCCCACCGGTTCCACGGATTCGATGCCGGCGCGGATCTCATCCGGAGTCAGTCCGCAGACCGATCCGACCGCAGCCGCTGCCGCCGCATTGAGGACCATGTGCTCGCCCGGAAGCGGGACCGTTACCGGAAACTCCTCCTCATCCACGCAGATCGTGCACTTCGTTCCTTTCAGTCCCAGGGAGACCTGATCCTTCACATAGACCCGGCATCTGGGCGAGAGCCCGTAGAAAATGGGGCGCTTCCCGTGAACATCATCGATCTGCAGGAGCTTGTCGTCCTCGCCGCACAGGATCACGGTCCCGGTAAGCTTCACATAGTCCAGACACTCCGTTTTGGCCGCGAATACGCCGTCCCGGTCCTTCAGGTTCTCCAGGTGGCAGGTCCCGATGTTGGTGATGACCATGATGTCGGGCTCTGCCGTCTCCGCCAGCCAGGTCATTTCCCCGAAATGGCTGATTCCCATCTCCAGGACCGCGATCTCGTCCTCTTCCGTCATCCGGAAGACCGTGAGCGGCAGTCCGAGGTTATTATTGAAGTTTCCCTGGGTCTTCAGCGTGCGGTACTTCTGCGCCAGCACGGAGGCGACCATCTCCTTGGTGCTGGTCTTTCCGACTGAGCCGGTGATCCCCACAACGGGAATACCGATGGCGCGCCGGTAGAACCCCGCGATCTGCTGGATCGCCTCGGCGCAGGAGGACACCAGGATATAATTTCCGAGGCCTGCGGCCGCCTCTGCCCGCTCCGTAAGCGTCACGAGCGCCCCCTTTTCAAAGATCTGGGAGATATAATCGTGGCCGTCGGCCCGCTCTCCGGCAAGCGGCACGAAGAGGCTCCCCTCCGTCACCTTCCGGCTGTCCGTAAAGACGCCGGTCACTTCCCGGTCCAATACCTCCCGTTCTCCGTGAAAAGAGCCTCCGCAGGCTTTTGCAATATTCCGAACCGTAAGATCTTTCATTTCCGGCGCGCTCACTTTCTGTATTTCATCAAAGACAGCTCCACGAGCTTTTCGCACAGATCCGCAAAGCTCATGCCCTCGGCCTGCGCCTCCTGCGGAAGAAGGGACGTCGGCGTCATGCCCGGCAGGGTATTGGCCTCCAGACAGAACATCTCTCCGTCTTCCCGCATCAGGAAATCCAGGCGGCCGTAGGCCTCGAGGCGCAGGGCCTTGAAGCCCTCCTCCGCGTAATGCTGCATTTTCCGGGAGAGCTCCTCCGGCAGTTCCGCCGGACAGGTCTCGATCGTGGAGCCCGGCGTATACTTGTTGACATAATCATAAAACCCGCTGATCGGCGCGATCTCGATGACCGGAAGCGCCCTGCCGTTGATGACGCCCACGGAGAACTCCCGGCCGGGAATGTACTCCTCGACGATCACCTCTTCCTCGAGCTCGAAGGCTTTTTGGAGCGCCTCTTCGTACTCCTCATGCGTGCGCGCGATGAAGACGCCCACCGAAGAGCCTCCGCAGCAGACCTTCACCACCACCGGAAGCGCAAGGCCGTGGGGCGCGAGCTCGCAGTCATAGTAATCCTTCGTCATCGTAAAGCCGGGGGGCGTGGGCACGCCCGCAGCGCGCAGGATCGTCTTCGTCAGATCCTTGTCCATGGAGAGGGTGCTCCCGACGTAACCCGTTCCGGTATAGCGGATCTTCCGCAGATCGAAGGATCCCTGCACCCTGCCGTCCTCTCCGTTCGCCCCGTGCAGGGCCAGGAACACGATATCCGCCATCTTGCAGAGCTTGGTCACGTTCGGACCCAGATAGCTGCGGTGCCGGTTCGCGACGGCGCTCGGAAGATCGCGGTCGAACTTCCGGATGCCGGCGGCCGCCTCGTCGACGTCGTAGGTCTCCGGAAAGGCCTCCATCAGATCGGCGGTCTCATTTCCGAAAAAAACGTCCAGAAGGATCGCCCGGTGGCCTTTCTCCCTGAGGGCTTTTGCGACCTGGGTCCCGGACACGATGGAGATCTCCCGCTCCGTCGAGGTCCCTCCGCAAAGTACTACGATATTCATAAGGTTGTCACTCCTTTTGCCTTTTCCAATATACTCCACCAAGTGTACACGTTTTTCGGCGGAAAATCAATCACGCCTTACAGGATCGTCAGCGTCTCCGCGCAAAGAAGGCGCGTGTGACCGGAAAGTGTGACCGCCTTCGACGTCCCGTCGTCGTCATACAGCTCATACGAGGCCTCTTCCCCGAAAGCCAGGCAGGCGCGGATCTCCCCGGAGAGGCGATCCACATGCTCCGCGCTCTCTCCGAAGGGGATCATCCTCCCCTTCCGTACGAAAAGGAGCACCTCTCCGAGCGCGCAGGGGACATAATGATCGCCTGCGGTCAGGATCTCCGTATCATAATCTCCGGGGGCGCGGAAACGGTAGAGTTTCATTTTCTCCGGCAGATAGACATAGCGTCCGGCGGCGTTCTGCCGGTATACCGGGGCGAGCACCGCCTCCCCGCCCAGGAGCAGCTGGTCCTC
>ONST01000079.1 GCA_900320575.1 uncultured Eubacteriales bacterium | reverse complement strand
CGGAGGACTGACGAACCAGTTCGACAATCCCTCCCACCGGCTGCCGCATCTGGCCGGGACCATTACCAACCTGGGCGGCAACCAGATCCACCGGGCACTGGTCTCCATCAACAGTGAAAATATCCGGCGGCAGCGGATCCTGGCGGACGCCGGAGCCAACGATATCTACGATTACGCGAAGATGTACCGGAACCACGAGGTCTCGAAGCCTCTGCCGCATCTGATGATCGTGGTGGACGAGTTCGCGGAGCTGAAAAAACAGTTCCCGGACTTCATGGCGGAGCTGATCTCGGTAGCAGCCATCGGGCGAAGCCTGGGCGTGCATCTGGTGCTGGCGACTCAGAAGCCGGCCGGCGTCATCGACGACAAGATCGACAGCAACTCCCGTTTCCGGATCTGCCTGAAGGTGCAGTCCGAGGAGGACAGCAAGGATATGCTGAAGCGCCCGGACGCGGCCTTCATTACCCAGAAGGGCCGCGGATACCTGCGCGTCGGCGCGGACGAGATCCTCGAGCTCTTCCAGTCCGCCTGGAGCCGCGCTCCCTACTTAAGAGCCGGCGGCGTACAGGAGGACCTGGCGCGGCTGTGCACGATCACCGGCCGTACGGAGATCGTGGGCACCCATCAGAAGAAGGTGCGCCGCGAACAGGACGCCGCCGCCTGGATCGGGACGCTGCTTGAGACCATTCAGAAGGTCCTGCCGCGCACCGGCGTGACGATGAAGCAGTATCTGAACGACAATGCGGCCGCGCAGGCCGTCAACGGGGCGTTCTACAGCTATTTCACGGAAAAGGGATGGAATATCACGCCCTCGCCGGTCAACGACGCGAGGCTCGTGGACCTGATCACGGTCTACCAGCTCTGCGAGGCGGAGACTGGCGGGCGCTCGACGCCCGAGGATATGCGGCGCCTCGCCGCCGGCATGGGCCGCAGCTTCCCGGAGATCGCCCAGACCACCCAGCTCGACGCGGTGGTGGACGCGGTGTGCGAGATCTCCCGTGCGAACGGCCTGGATCTTCAGGAGAAGCTCTGGCTTCCGGAGCTTCCCTCCAGCCTGATGTTCTCGGAGCTCACCGAGGGAGAGACGGAACGGGAGGCGCCGGAGACCTGGAATCTCGAGACGCCGGTGGGCCGCTTCGACGATCCGGAGCACCAGTACCAGGCTCCGGTGATCCTCGATTTCGCGGATATCGGACATTACGCGGTGATCGGAAATGTGCTTTCCGGCAAGAGCACCTTCCTGCAGACCGCGCTCTACGGCCTCATTTCCCGCTACACGCCGGAGGAGGTCAGCATCTACGCCATCGACTTCAGCAGCCGGATGCTGGAGAGCTTCGCGGCCGCGCCGCACACCGGCGGCGTGCTCTTCGAACAGGATGAGGATTCCATCGGCAAGTTCTTCTATCTGATGGAGCAGCTCCTCAGCGAGCGCAAGAAGGTGGTCCGCGGCGGCAATTTCGGCCAGTTCATCGAGAAGAACGGAAAAGTCTTCCCGGCCGTCGTCATCGCCATCGATCAGTACGGCAGCTTCCGGGAGAAGACCGGAAATAAGTACGATTCCCAGATGCTGCAGCTGGCCAAGGAAGGCCTGGGCTACGGCATTTACCTGCTGCTTTCCGCCGGCGACATCAGCGCCTCGGAGATCCCGTCCAAGCTGGCGGACAACATCCGCGGACGGATCTGCCTGGAAATGAACGACAAGTTCTCCTACCGGGAGATCCTCTCCTCCGGCCCCAGCGAGGTCCTGCCCAAGGAGGGCGTCCGCGGCCGCGGACTGGTCAACTGGCACGGTTCTCCGCTGGAGTTCCAGACCGCGCTGGTCTTCCCGGCCGCCAACGATTTTGACCGCAGCGAGAAGCTCGAGCAGTTCTGCCGGGAGAAGAAAGAGGCCTGGAGCGGCACGCCTGCGCGCCGGATCCCGCGGATCCCCGAGCATCCGGTCTGGTCCGAGTACCGGGAACTGCCGGAGGTACAGGCCCTCTTTGCCGACGACCGCCATCTGCCGGTGGGCTATCTCGAGGAGAGCGCCTATCCCTACAGCCTCGACCTCGGCGTCTTCTTCTGCTATCTGGTGGCGGGCAAAAAGCGTTCCGGAAAACAGAACTTCTTCTCCGTGCTGCTGCGTTCCTGCGCCGAAAAGGGCGGAAAGCTCTACGTCTTCGGCTCCGGCAAGGGCGTGCTCAAAAAGGAAGCGGAGACGGTCGGAGCGGAATATTACAACGAGACGGAAGAACTGTTCCGCTTCGGCACCGATTTCCAGCCGGAGCTGGTGCGCCGCAATAAGAAGAAACGGGCCTTTGAGGACTCCGGCATGACCGAAGAAGAGCTCTACGAGGCCATGAAGGACGAGGAGGCGGTCTTTGTGTTCATCGAGGACCTGACCAGCTTCACGGAGGCGCTCTACGCGAAAAAAGAAGGCGCGCCGGTGGTGAACGGCTGGTACGAGACTTTCATTTCCAGGGCCTGGTACCACCGGATCTACGTCTTTATCGGCATCGATCCGGAGACCATCGGGACCGTCCGCGGGCGCGCGTTCTACGAGCACGCCGTCCACGACCGGACCGGTATGCATTTCGGAGGAAATGTGGCCGAGCAGCGGCTGATGAGCTTCGACTATATCACCTCCTACAAGGATCAGGCGAGGATCGAGGGACCGGAGACCGGCCTTCCGTCCACCGGCGACGGCCGTATGGCCGCGGGCCGCACCGTGATCCCCGAGGCGCGAAAGTAAAGGAGGACGCATTTTGCTGCACATCGAAGTGTCTGTGCCCGCGCTGGGCAGAAGTTATGAATTCCAGGTCAATGAGCAGGTGAAGATCGGCGCGCTTGCCGACGAGATCTCGGCGGTCGTCTCCACCAAGGAGCAGATGAAATGGAAGGACGACACCGCGGGGCTCGTGCTCTGCAATACCGCCAACGGCAACGTCCTCCCCAACGAGAAGACGCTCCTGGAATGCGCGGTGGGGAACGGCAGCCGCCTGATCCTGGTCTGAAGAAGATAACAAGTCTGCATTCCGGACAGGATAGAATAAGGACAGAAGCACTGGAAATGACCGGCTGTGCCGGAACAACACACAGGATGAGAGTATGAGCTGGCTGGAACACATTTGGCCGGAATGGCACGAAGAAGAACTGATCGGACAGGGATCCTACGGCAAGGTGTACCGGATCCGCCGGGAGGAGATGGGACATACCTTCCACGCGGCGCTGAAGGTCATCGAGATCCCGCAGGACGAGGCGGAGGTGAAGAACCTGCTGCATATGGGAATGGATCATTTTTCGATCCGTTCCTACTTCGAGTCCACGGCCAGGAGCATCATCAACGAGATCGGCATCATGGAGACGCTGAAGAGCGGCACCAACATCGTGTCCATCGAGGATTACAAACTGGTGAACCGCGAGGACGGGATCGGCTGGACGATCTATATCCGCATGGAGCTGCTGGAGAGTCTCAGCGACTACATGAACCGCATCGGGACGATCCCGGTGGAGGAGGCGGTGCGCATCGGTATCGACATGTGCGCGGCCCTCGAGTGCTGCGAGATGAGCGGCATCATTCACCGGGACGTGAAGCCGCAGAATATTTTCCGCACCCAGTACGGCAACTACAAGCTGGGGGACTTCGGCATCGCCAAGCAGCTCCGGGAAATGAGCGCTTCCTACTCCCAGAAGGGCACGGCCATGTACATGGCGCCGGAGGTGAGCAGGGGAGAAGAGTACGACAGCACGGTGGATATCTACTCCCTGGGCATCATGCTCTATCAGTTCGTGAATCATCACCGGATGCCGTTCCTTCCGCCCTATCCGCAGCTGATCACGCTGGAAAATATGGAAGAAGCCCAGATGCGGCGGCTCCGCGGCGATGCGGTGCCCGTCCCCGCGGGCGTGGATCCGGTGCTCGCGCAGATCATCTGCCGGGCCTGCGAACCCTATAAGGGGAACCGCTATCAGAAGGCCTCGGATCTGAAAAATGCGCTGATGGCCTGGGCGGCCGGCAAGATCATGCCCTACACCGGTGCCGGCGGCAGCAGCGTGCCGGGCGGCGGCGGGATCCCCGGAGGCGGGAGCGCGGCAGGCAGCGGCCCGGCGGTCAGCTATCCCGGACGCCGGACGGGGGGACTCAAGGGAAGCCTCGGCGGAGGCGCTTCTGTCCCGGGAGGGGCGGCAGCGCCCGCTGGCGGAGCGGCGTCCACCGGGGGCCTGAAGATCAAGGGCTTCGGAAAGCCCGCGGCTTCCGCTCCGTTACCGTCAGCCGTACCTCCGGCCCCGGGAAGCGCGCCGGCCGGTCCGGGAAGGCCCCCTGCCGCCGGGGGCACTTCAGGAGG
>ONST01000216.1 GCA_900320575.1 uncultured Eubacteriales bacterium | reverse complement strand
CCGTTCTTTCTTTCGGAACCGGATCAGATCTGCGCTGCCAGGCTCCTTCTGACCAGGGCTTTGACCTCCTGGATCTTGTATTCGTTATACTCCATCGGATCTGCGTCTTTCACAGCCAGCTCCGCCGCCTGTTCCGCGACCTCTTCGGTGAGCTTCTTCCCGATCAGGAAGGCTTCCGTCTCTTCCGCCTTTCTCGGGACCGGAGCGACGCCGCCCAGAACCACTTTCGCGTCCCTGACGATCCCGTCCTCGATCTGATAGGCATAGGCCACAGATGCGATGGCGAAATCGATGGCTTCTCTTAAACGGAACTTCTCGTAGCCGGTCACATAGCCTGCCGGAGCCGGAATCTCGACGCTCGTGATCACCTCGTCCGGATCCAGCATATCATAGGCCTTCAGCTTCGTGGTGAAGAAGGAAGCCGCATCGATCCGGCGCCGGTTGGTGACGAGGACCGCATCAAGGGCGACAAGGACCGGAGAGAGATCGGAGGCATTGACGGAGTAGCAGCCGCAGTTCATGCAGCGCTTCGCCTCTGCCAGGGCTTCTCCCGGTGCAAAGGAATCGGAATCTTCTTTAGTGAGCGTCCGCTCACCCGGAGCCGCCTCCGGAAGCGCGTGCATCTGTGCTTCCTTGACACCTTCCCGGTCAAAATGGATCTCGCCGTCGCGGAGCTGCGGAGAAGACGCAGCAATGCCGAGGCTCTGATTCATATTTCTCGCGGCAATGCGGCCTGCACGGATCGCACGGATCGCAATATTCGGGCCGGTGACCGCGTCGCCGCCGGCATAGATATCCGGATCGCCGGTGCGGTAGGATTCCTGATCTGCCGAGATCAGACCGCGCTCGGTCTTCAGCTGCTCGTAGAACTTTTCTCCCAGGAAGGAGATGTCCACGCCCTGGCCGGTCGCAAGAATGATATAGTCGGAAGCAAAGACCCGCCGGTCCGCATCGTCGTACTTCGGGGCAAATCTTCCGTTTTCGTCGCGGACCGAGACGCAGCGCATGGACTCCAGTCCGCTGACTCTGCCCTGCTCATCGGTCAGGATCTTCTTCAGGCCCCAGCCGTTGAAGATCTCCACGCCTTCTTCTTTTGCGCGGGCGACTTCCTCGTCCTGGGCCGGCATCTCTCCGGCGCCTTCCAGACACACCAGGCGGACCTTCTTCGCTCCGAGGCGGACAGCGGTGAGCGCGACGTCCATGGCCACGTTGCCGCCGCCGCAGACCAGCACCTCTTCGCCGATCGCCTTCGTCAGGTACTTGTTGACATCGACCAGGAAATTCAGGCCGAATTCGGTCAGTTCCTCGCCGTCCAGGCCCAGGATCGGCTGTCTCCAGGCTCCTGTCCCCAGATAGATCTTATCGTAGTCCTGCTTCAGCTCCTCCATGGACAGATCTTTGCCGATCTCTGTGTTCATCCGGAACTCGATGCCCATGCCTGCGAGCGCCGCCGCGAAATCGTCGACGTAGTGCTTCGGAAGGCGGTAGTGCGGGATGCCGTACTGGAGAACACCGCCAGGCTTTTCGTGGCTGTCATAGACGGTCACCGCATTTCCGGCTTTTCGCAGGTAGTAGGCCGCCGCCAGTCCTCCGGGGCCGGCGCCGATCACTGCGGTCTTCTTCCCTGTCTCCCCGGAGGGAGCTGCATAGTAACGGTCCTTGTGCTCCAGGATATAGTCGCCCAGAGAGCGCTCCACGCCGTGGATATTGACGCTGTCTCCATGCTTGCACTGGTTGCATTTCATCTGGCAGTCATGCGGGCAGACGCGGCTGGTGAGCATCGGCATCGGATTGAACTGCAGAATGATCTGCGCTGCCCCGTCCCAGTCGTTGGCGCGGATACGGGCCATGTACGCCGGGATATCGGTACCGGCCGGGCACTCCGCGGAGCAGGGGGTGGACCGCACCTTCATTCCGCCGAAAATGGAGTGGTAGCGGTTCTCGCCGCGGATGGCGTAGCACTCCGCTCCGCCCTTTCTCGCGCAGTCCAGACGGCCGCCGATGGAATCCGGATAGCGGTAGAACCAGCAGCGCACATCCTGGCAGAGGTTGCCGCCGAAGGTGGCCTGGTTCCGGATAATGGGAGTCGCGATGCTCTTCGCGGCTTCCGCGACAGCCTTCGCGTCCTGAAGAAGGATCTCCGAGCGCTCCATGTCGCAGAGCTTCGTCATGGCGCCGATTGAGATCACGCCGTCCTTCTCTTCGATGCCGGCCGCATTCGGGATGGTCTTCAGATTGATCAGGGTCTCCGGAGAATCGCTGAGGATCTCCCTTTTCAGGCCGCCCAGAAGGTCGGTGCCGCCTGCGATCACCTGGCTGTTCTTATCCGTCTGAAGGAGCGCGGAGACTTCCTCAAAGCTTTTCGCATTAACATGTTTGAAGTTTTTCATCGTACTCTCCTCCTTAATTCTTGCCCAGGGCCTTCAGGATCACGTCCGGAGTCGCCGGATACTGGTCGAGGCACTGGCGGCCGATCGCATTTTCAATCGCCATATAGACTGCAGGAATTCCGGGAGCGCCGGTAATCTCGCCGATGCCGATGGCACCGAAGGGGTGCGGGCTGTCCCATTTGGACTCTTTCAGATAAATATCGACCGGCGGAAGCTCATTGAAGGGTCTCCACTTGTAGTCGATCATGTTCGCGGTCATCGTGCGGCCGGTCACAGGATCCAGGATATGGCCTTCCAGCTGCGCGGTGTCGATACCTGCAGAGCCGAAACCACCCTCGAACTGCATCTTCAGCTCGATCGGGCTGATCACCTGGCCGACGTCGGAGGCCGAAAGGATATTTTCCACCTTCACAAGGCCGGTCTCCAGATCCGCGCTGACTTCCACGAAGGTCATTACGCAGTTGATGTGGCCGAAGTCGCCTTCCACAGCCCCGGTTCCGGTAATAGAATAGTAGATGGGGCAGATGGCGATCCAGGGAAGCGCGACGGACGGATCGGCCTTCTTGAAGACCATCATGTCCTTCGTATCCAGTTCTTCCGGGGTGCAGCCCATCTTCTCTGCAGCCTCTTCCAGAAGCTTCTTCTTTGCGGCAAATGCAGCCGCAGCTGCCGAGCCCTGGCCGGTGATCGTTCCGCGGGAACCTGCAAGGCCGAAGTCCTGCGGCGCGTTGTGATTGTCAGAGGCTGTCAGCGTCACGACTTCCATCGGGACGTTCAGGATCTCCGCCACCACCTTGGCGATACTGGACTTCTGTCCGTTTCCTTCTTCCGGGACCGCGGTATGCACCGTCACCTGATCGTTCTCGATACGGACGTAGGCAAAGGTCTCGTCACTGGCGGGGTCGCCCGAGCTGTGCAGGGAGAAGCCCACGCCGTAGGCTTTGTTTCCTTCCACGCGGGTGGGAACGCACCAGCCCTTCCACTTGTCCTTCCAGCCGAATTTTTCGGCGGCCTCGTCCATGACCGGACGGTAATCGATCTGCGGATTGGAGTATTTGTGGCCGTTTCTCCAATAATACTCATGTCCCGGCTTGCAGAAGTTCTTCCTGAAGAAGGCGACCGGATCCATATCGATCTCTTTGAGGCCCTTGTTGAGAATGTGGAAGAGGCAGGCCTTCAGCTCCTGGCCGCCGAAGCCTCTGGCGATGCCGACCGGCTGGCGGTTCGTGCAGATGACCTTCGCGGTCAGATCCCAGCTCTTCGCCTCGTTCAGCGGGAGATAGACTTCGCCCAAGCCTTCCGCGACCTGGCCCTGGGACAGCTCGGAACCGATACCGGTATTGACGAGCCAGTCGCCCTTGATGCCGGTGATCGTGCCGTCCTTCATGAGGCCGATCTTTCCGATGAATTTGTTTGTGAAACGTCTCTCGTAGCAGAGCAGATGCTCTTCCTTTGTCATGGAGTAGCGGACCGGGGCTTTCGCGACCTTTGCTGCCGCCACCGTGAGCATGGCCGGGTAGGCGAGAGAGTCTTTGTTGCCGTAAGAGCCGCCCACGTTGGAAGAAATAGCGCGCACGCGCGCTCCGATGGTCAGGCCGAGAGGCTTGGCCAGCATGTTCGGTCCCTGTGCGGAACACCAGACGGTTACGTGGCCTTCATCTTCCCACTGAGCCGCAACGAACGGGGTCTCGGGAGCTCCGGGGAAGCCGGGGTTATCATAGGAAACCTTGCCTTCGCAGATCACGTCGCTTTTCGCGAGCTCCTCGTCCGCATTTCCTTCACGGATGTAGTAAAACGGCGGATCCTCTCCTTCGAAATAGCTCCCCGGAGGCAGCTGGTTGTGATCGTAGACATAGCCCTTGGACTCGATGTGATCTTCGGCGCGGTAGATTTCCGGAGCGCCGTCTTTGATCGCTTCCTCCACGTCAAAGACCGGAGTTAGGACCTCATATTCCACCTCGATCAGCTTCAGTGCTTTCTGCGCGATTGCGTCGGTCACGGCCGCAACCGTCGCCACGGTATCGCCGACGCAGCGGATGTGATGATCCATGACCGGGCGGTGGGCCGGCATGCCGGTCTTCCAGGCCGGAGCGTTCTTATAGGTCATGACGGAGCGGACCCCCGGCAAGGCCTCTGCTTTCGAGGTATCGATGGAAACGATCTCTGCATGGGCGTGAGGGCTTCTCAGTACGCGCAGATACAGGGCGTTGGGGATGATCAGGTCATCGCTGTATTTGGTCCGGCCGGTAACGATTCCGGTGCCGTCGATGCGGCGGGTCGGTTTTCCGATATATCTGTACTCTGACATTATGCATTCCTCCCTGTGACATGTTTCACTGCTTCCAGGACCTGATAATGGCTGATACAGCGGCAGAAGTTTCCGGACAGGCCTTCCTTCACTTCCTCTTCCGTAGGATTCGGGTTCTCGTTGAGGATGGATTTCACCGCCATGATGATGCCCGGCGTGCAGAATCCGCACTGGAACGCGTGCTCCTCGAGAAATGCCTCCTGAATCGGATCCAGCTCACCTGTCACGGGATCGGCCAGACCCTCGATCGTAATAATCTGCTTCCCTTCACACTCTGAAGAAAGTGTCATGCAGGACGCGACCGCCTTTCCGTCGATCATGACGGCGCAGCAGCCGCACGCGCCCTCATCACAGGATTTTTTCGTTCCCGTCAGACCGATCCGGTAGCGGATCGTATCCAGAAGGAACTCATTTTCCGGGATCTGGCCCGGAAGATCGCCGACGGAATACGTATAGTCGAATCCGTTCACATTCAGTGTCAGGGTTTCACTCATCTTTGAACCTCCCATCTGGTAAATGTCTCAGTTGCTGATTCCTCTACAGGATACCCGGTATCCGTCATTTTCCCTATGTCGGCTGGCGGAAAAGCAAAAAAATTATTGTACCTCCCGCTATGAAAAAAGCATATAAAACATGTCATACGATATGGTTTTTTCGTCTGAATCTGTGTATAATGAAACAATATTCAATGTCTTTTTATGGGATTCTGCCAGGCCGGAGGTATTGCGATGAGCGACAAGAACTTTGTGATGGAAAATGAACTGATGGAATACGCGGATCTGTTCCGGAAGTACTGTCCGCCGCCCCTCTTCGTCAAAAAGGGAACCCATCTGACCCGCCAGTGCTCTACAGGCGGCTGGCTGTATTACATTCTGGACGGCATTCTCAAGACCTATACCGTGAACAGCCGCGGAAATGAGCGCATTATCGATCTGATGCATGAAAATACCGTCGTCGGCATGGACTGCCTGGATCCTGACACAAAGGCCGTCGTTTCCATTGTATGCCTGACAGACGCCGAAGTGCTTCCCTTTACTACAGATACCCTGCGAAGGATGATCCGGGAAAACCCGGACTTCGGATTCGCTATGGTACTGTATTACGGAAAAGTCCTTCGCCAGGTGACCTATCACTCCGCCACGCTCGGAGTAGGGTCCCGGAGCAGCCGGATCGCGAACTTTCTCTATCTGTATACCGACACCGAGACATACAAAAAGACGCAGGAGGTGCGTCTTTCTCAGGAAGATCTGGCCTCTGCCTGCGGCGTTTCCCTCTCCCAGGCAGCACGGACGCTCCGGAAGCTGCGGGAGGAAGGGATCCTCTCCACGTCCAGCAAACGGATCTCTGTCCTCGACAGGGAAGGGCTGGCCCGGCACTGTGATTTCTGACGATTTCCGCCGGGTGCGCACAAAGAAGGCGGGGCGCTTTTTGAAAAGCGTCCCGCCTTCTTTGTGCCCGAAAGGCTTATCTCTGATCCCGGTCCACGAACTCCAGGGCAATCGTCGCGATCACGCCGTAGAGCACCGCGAAAAAGATCAGGAAGAACCACATCTTCATCAGATTCCCGGCCGTCATCTCATAGAGCTCCTTCTCCGCCTGGAAGAGCGACAGCGTGTCGTTGTAGCGGGCCGTAATACAGATCGCGGCCTGCCCCCAGCGGCTGATCGTGATGAGCGAGATCTTGTCCGTCAGGCCCTCAAGCTCGAAGATCATGCCGCTCATGATCAGCTGGATGATCAGCGCGAAGGGCATCACGGTCATCGCGGTATTTTCATTGCGCACCACCGAGGAGATCAGGAGGCCCAGGGCGTCTGCGCTCAGCAGGATCAGGAAGAAGGAGATGAAATACTCCAGGATCGCCGGAAGGAAGATCCCTTCGTCCGTAAAATGCGTGCGGTTCGCGATGTAGATGATCACGGTGACGATCACGGCTTCGCCGAGGCAGATGATCGCCTCGTAGATCCAGTGCGCCGCCACGTAGGAGGAAATGTGCAGGCCCGTGCGGTGCTCGCGCTTGACGATGCTCCGTTCCCGGCAGACCGAGCGGATGGAGTTGAAAATGCCGCTCCAGATGCAGGCGCTCATGATCGCGAAGGCGCCCTTTTCCGTGGGGCCGGCCTCCACGAGGAAATCCTCGCCGGTGACCATGCAGATAAGGAGCGTAATGAGCCCCGTGGTCACGAAATTCTTCCAGCCCTTTTCATTTTTGAACAGACGGAAGCATCTGCGGATGTAGATGCCGGTCTGCGCGAACCGGGAAGTGTGTCTGTCGTTCATCTGTTAATACCGTCCCTTCCGAAACTGGATGTATTTCTGAATAAATTCATCTGCGCGGCCGTCGCCGCCCTCTTCCTTCAGGTTGATACGCTTGACGATCGCCTCGATGGTATCGGTCTGGAAGAACTGCTTCGCCTCCGGCACGCTTCCGAAGAAGGCCAGATGTCCGCTGTCGTCCCGCGGGCTCTTCGCCAGCACCAGGATCTTGTTGAACAGGTGGGCGGCGCGGTCCGGAGAATGGCTGATAACGATGACCATCTTGCCCATATCCGCGATCTTCCGCAGGTGCTCCCACAGTTCCGTGGCGCTGGAAGGATCGAGGCCGGAATCCGGCTCGTCGAGGAAGAGCAGCTCCGGATCGCCGGCCAGCTCGATGGCCGTGCTCACGCGCTTCTTCTGGCCGCCGGAGATCTTGTCGATCAGCGACCCCTGGATCTTCACCAGGCCCAGCAGATTGAGGAGCTTGTCCACCTGGCGGGCGTGATCCGCCGCCGTGGCGGAGGAGGGCATCTTCATCTGCGCCGCGGAGAGAATGGTCTCGTAGACCGTGTCCGTACCGCGCATCAGCGTCTCCTGGGGCACGTAGCCGATCAGGTATTTCATCCGCTCATACTGGGCGTAGAGATCGTTGTTGTCGTAGCTGATCTTGCCCTCGGCCTTCTCATAGCCCATGACCGCGTTAATGAAGGTGGTCTTTCCGGCGCCGGAGCCTCCCAGCACCAGCACCAGTTCGCCGTCGCGGATCGTGATATCGATGTCTTTGAGCAGGGTCTTCTTGCGGAAATGCGACCACACGTTCCGCTCGCGGATGGAGATCACAAGCCTGCGCTCGCGTCTTCCCGGCACCGGACGATAAGCCGGCCTTGGTGCGGGAGCGACCGGAGCGTACCCGCCCTGCGCGGGCCTGGCCTGGGGGGGCTGCCCGAAGCGGCCTCCCTGCGGGGGCGCCTGGCCGAAGCGGCCGCCCTGCGGGGGCTGATTCTGCGCCGGATAGCCCGGACGGGCCGGCTGAGCCGGATAGGGCGTGCCCGGACGGGCTGCCGGATTCGGAACATTGCCGACCGGACGGGGCGTCATCGCCTGCGGAGTCTGTGGGACATGAGGAGACGGCTGTACCTGCGGGGCCGCGCCGGGGCGCGGCCCGCTCTCCGCTCCCGGAATATAGCCCCCCGAGGGACGGTTGTCCCTGGGAGAACCCATGCTTCCGGCAAACTTGATGCTGTTGCGGCCGCCGCGGCCCGCCGCGGCCGGAGAAACCGGGATCTGCGTGTCTGCTTCACCGGTCTCGGGATCGCGGAACATGCCCGCGATATCCGAAGAGATCCGGACCTGGCTGTTCTCAAGGGAAATACCCTCTGAACCGTCCTCCTCCGTAAAGCCGCTGGCGGTCAGGTCCTCTCCGGGAATACCCATGGACAGGGCTTCTCCGTTAAAGAAGAAGATCACGTCCGCGATGCGGATAATGTCCATGGCATTTAAGAGCACGCTCTTCTCGATGCGCCGGCCGTTGACATAGACGCCGTTCGTGCTGTCGCAGTCGGTCACGGCCCAGCCCCGGTCGGAGCGGAAGAAGATCGCGTGGTGGCGGGAGAGTCCGCTGTCCTCCGCCAGGCGCTCGTCGCCCTCCTCGCGTCCGATATGGATCTCCTCTTTTTCATTTCCCAGAGGAATCACTTCCCAGGAGTAGGCGCCGCTGCCCACCGAGGTGTAGAGGGCGGCCAGGGTCTGCACCGCGTCCGGCATGAACTTCGGCACGAAGGAGAACACGTCCCCGCTGAAGATCTGGCGGGTCGTCTCGCAGAGGGCGCCGTTGATGCGGGTGCCGTTGGTGCTCCCGAGGTCGCGGTAGAAGGTCTGCCCCTCCACAACGCCAAATTCCCCGTGCCGCTTGGAAATGATCTGCGCGTTCACCGGGATGTCCGGGTGCACGGACGAGGTCTCCCGCCCGAAGATCTGCCGTCCCTGAAGACGCACGTCCCGGATGTGCCCGGAGCGGTCAAAGAGGTGCAGGACCGGCTGGCCCTCTTCTTTCTGAATGATTACTGTCTTTTCGTCCATTTTTCTGCCTGTTTCCTTTTTCAATCCGGATCGTCTCTTCCGCAGCCGGCTGCGTCTGCATTCCCCGCGCGTCCGTTACCAGAAGAACAGGGAGCTCCCTGCGTTGGAAATCTTCTCGCGGGATTCGTCGATATTCTGGTCTGCGGTCTCCTTGCTGATAAACTGCGGCTCCAGTCCGAAGCTCTTTATCTCCACTGCCTCTTTCAGGATCGCTCCCTGCTTGTCGGAGGGCACGTCCACGAAGTAGATCTGGTCGTCATACCCGGCCTTATAGGGCGGATTGATACTGAGCCCCTCGAAATAGCTGACGTAGAAGCAGTCGCTGTATCCATTCATCTTGCCTTCCGACTCAAGCAGCACGTCGATGCTGGTGATCGGATTGTCGTAGAGGACCAGCTTCCGGTACCGGGTTCCTTTCTTCAGCGCACTGATGTCGCGGATCTGATTGGAATTCAGGATCAGCGCCTGTTCGTTTGCCACGAGATCCTTCAGATGGGAAATATCCGTGATCTGATTGTCAGCGGCGTCTACGTAGAGAAGCGTCTCCGTCGGCAGATTCGAAATATCCGTGATCTGATTGCTGTAGAGAATGACGCCTTTCAGGAGCGCCATAGTCTCCAGCCCCTTAGCGGAGGTGATCCTGTTGTTATTCGCCGTCAGGAGCTCCATCTTCGTACAGCCGGACAGCGGCGTCAGCTCCCGCACTTCGTTTTCCGAGATGTCGAGCCGCTCCAGCTCCGGCATCGCGCCGTTGCTGAAAATGCTCAGGTCGCTGATCCGGTTCCGGGAGACGTTCACAGACGTCATCTTCGCGCTGTTGGCGAAGGGGGTGAGATCCGTCACTCCGTTCCCCGCGATATTCAGCGTCAGGAGCTTGATCATGGAGCTGCAGGCCGAGAAATCGCCGATCTGATTGTCGCGGAGATTGAGGCGCAGCATCGTCGAATTGCCGCTCAGCGCGGAGATGTCCGAGATCTCATTGTCGCCTGCATACAGGGTGTCCAGCCTCAGGCCCTCCAGGCCGGCCAGCGTTTCGATCTGATTGCCGGTCACGTTCAGCGAATTCAGCTTCTCACAGGAGTGAAGTGGCGTCAGGTCCGAGACCTCTGCGTTCCGCAGTGTCAGGACCGTTAATCGCGGGCATTCGGAAAGCGGTGCCAGATCCGAGACAGGATTTCCGTTCAGTTCGAGGAAAGTCAGGGATTCTTTTCCCGCCAGGGGCGTCAGATCCTGGATCTGATCGTCATTTGCCTTGAGCTCATAAAGCGCCCCGCAGTCCTTGAGATACTCCAGAGAGTCCATACCGACGCCGCTGACATACAGGCGGCTCAGGTTCGAAAGGTGTGAGAGCGGCTCCGCATTTTCCCCGGCAAGCGAAAGATCCGGATTCGGATTATCGTCATAGGACAGGATCAGATCCGTCAGATTATTCATGGACGCAACACCGGAGATCTCCGAAAGTCCTTCCAGATAGGCGAGGTCCAGTCGCTCACAGGCCGGGAAATTCGCAAGGAAGCCGGAACCGCCGGTCAGCTTTCCGGTGTCTCCTGT
>ONST01000062.1 GCA_900320575.1 uncultured Eubacteriales bacterium | reverse complement strand
GAGCGTCCGCATCCGCGCGGCGAAGCTGCGGGCGGCAGAGGGCGCGTACCGGCAGGTTCTCCCGTCCCTTGCGAAGCGCGGAAACGGGAACGGCCGGCGCGCCGCGGTCATCGGCGGCGGCCCCGCGGGACTCGCGGCGGCGGCCTTCCTCTCCCGGGAGGGCGTTCCGGTGACGGTCTTTGAAAAACGGGAGAAGCCCGGCGGGATCGTCCGCTTCGCGATCCCTTCCTTCCGGATCGGGGAGGAGGCCATTGACCGGGATATCGCCCTGTGCACGGCCTACGGCGCAGAGATCGTGACGGGACGGGAGATCCGTTCCGTGGAGGAGCTGAAGGCGGAGGGCTTTACGGACGTCATCGCGGCGGTCGGCGCCTGGAAGGAGGGGAGAAATCCTCTGAAATACGGTGAGGCACTGGACGCGCTCGACTTCCTGCAGGCGGCAAAGGCAGCTCCGGAATCGCTGAAGCCCGGAAAACAGGTGATCGTCATCGGCGGAGGAAACACCGCTATGGACACCGCGCGGGCAGCGAAGCGCATTTCCGGCGTGGAGAAGGTCTCCCTGGTCTACCGGCGCACGAAGCGCTATATGCCGGCGGACGAGGAGGAGCTGCAGATGGCGCTGGACGACGGCGTGGAGTTCCGCGAGCTGCTCTCCCCGGTGGGCGTAAGGGACGGGGAGCTCGTCTGTGCGGTCTGCGCGCTCGGGGAGCCGGACGCGTCCGGCCGTCGTTCTCCGGTGGAGACGGGAGAGGAGATCCGTCTGCCCGCGGATACCGTGATCTGTGCGGTAGGGGAGCGCGTGGACACCTCGCTCTTCCGGGACGCAGGCTGCGCCTTCGATGAAAGAGGCCGGGTGATCGTAGATGAGGATCTTATGACCACCGTTCCCGGACTCTATGCGGTGGGCGACTGCAAGGCCGGCCCGGCCACGGTCGTGAAGGGCATCGCGGACGCGCAGAAGGCCGCCGCGGCCATTTCCGGCTGCAGTTTCGAGGGCTGTGTCCGCACGAACGTGCAGGAAGACCCTGCCCCATACCTCGGGAAGAAGGGGGCGCTCTGCGCGGACTGCGGCGCGGAGGAGGGCACCCGCTGTCTCGGCTGCCCGACCGTGTGCCAGGTGTGCACGGACGTCTGCCCGAACCGGGCCAACGCGGCGGTGCGCGTGCCCGGAAAACGGATGGCGCAGATCATCCATGTGGACGGGATGTGCAACGAGTGCGGCAACTGCGCGGTCTTCTGTCCGTACGACGGGCGGCCTTACCGCGATAAGTTTACGCTGTTCGGCAGCAGGGAGGACTTTGAGGACAGCGAAAACGACGGCTTCTTCCAGGGAGCGGGCACGACGTGGGTCCGCCTGGGAGGCGCGGTCAGGGAGTACAACGTGTTCGATCCCTCCTGCGGCCTCTACGAGGACCTGCGGAGGCTGATCGTCACGGTCCTGACGGACTATCCGTACCTGCTGTACTGATTGACAACGCAGACGGATATGGTATCATAAATACAGAAGCAAAAAAGTTTTGATACAGCAAAAAAGATTTATTACTCGGGTGCGGCGGATGCCGAAAAAGGAGCGGACATGACACCGGATTACGCAAAGATCAAGGCAGCGGCAGAAGGATACAAAGAGGAGATGACCGCCTTCCTGCGGGAGATGATCTCCCATCCCAGCGAGAGCTGTGAGGAGAAGGAGGTCGCGGAATGCATCGCCGCGAAGATGCGGGAGCTCTCTTTCGACGAGGTGGAGATCGACGGCCTCGGGAACGTCATCGGCTGGATGGGCGCGGGCGAAAAGATCATCGCCATCGACTCCCACATCGACACCGTGGGCGTCGGCAACCGCACCAACTGGACCGCCGATCCCTACGAGGGCTGGGAGGACGAGGAGGTCATCTACGGCCGCGGCGGCTCCGATCAGGAGGGCGGCATGGCGGCGGCGGTCTACAGCGCGAAGATGATGAAGGAGCTGGGCCTCATTCCCGAAGGCTACCGGCTGATGATCGTGGGCTCCGTCATGGAAGAGGACTGCGACGGCCTCTGCTGGCAGTATATCGTCAACAAGGACGGG
>ONST01000081.1 GCA_900320575.1 uncultured Eubacteriales bacterium | reverse complement strand
GTGCTCGACAACTCCGACATCGACGAGATGCTGAAGATCATCTACGAGGAGCGGGGCCTGACGCTCCGGGATATGACTTTTGGCGCGGCGCGGGATATGATCGAGATGATCAAGTGCGTGGAGCGGCCCGAATACTATCTCGACATGGCGGCCATGTCCCTCGAGGCGCTCCGGGAGAAATACGAGAAGGCGGAGACCCCGAAAGACATCATTTTCTACGGCTACCTCTACCAGGAGAAGAAGTGCTTCGGTCTCGACTACAACGACCTGATCAAATTCTCCCTGTACATCTTCGAGCAGTTCCCGGAGATCCGGCTGAAGTGGCAGGAACGGCTCGAATATATCATGATCGACGAGTTCCAGGACATCGACACCCTGCAGTACCGGCTGATGGAGGTCCTCTGCGCCTATCATAAGAATCTCTTCATCGTCGGCGATCCGGACCAGACCATTTACACCTGGCGCGGGGCCAGCGTGAAGTTCCTGATGGATTTTGAGCGGCATTTCCCGGGGACGCGCACCATCTACATGATGGAGAATTACCGCTCCCGCCCGCAGATCCTCGCGGCGGCCAACGCGCTGATTGCGAAAAACAGCGTGCGCATCAAAAAGGATCTCCTTCCGGTCCGGCCCGCCGGGGAGAAGCCCCTGGTGCATCTGGCCGATACCTCTGAAAAGGAGGCGAAGTGGATCGCCTCGAAGATCCGGGAGCTGGAGGCAGGCGGCGTCTCCCCGCGGGACGTCACGGTCCTCTACCGGGCCCACTATGTGACGCGGAGCCTCGAGGAGGTGCTGATCAAAGAGAAGGTGCCCTATGCCGTCTACAGCGGGGCCCAGTTCTTCGCGCGCGCGGAGATCCGCGACGTGATCGCCTATCTCCGGATGATCGCCTTCCGCGACGACCTCTCCTTCCGCCGCATCGTCAACGTCCCGAAGCGGAACATCGGGCAGCGGCGCATGGCGTATCTGGAAGAGACCGCGGCGGAGCGGGGGATCACGCTCTTTGAAGCCCTTTCGGAAACGGAAGACCACGAGCTCTTCCGGGGCACCGGAGCTTCCGCGTTCCTTGCGCTCATCCGCGCGCTGTCCGCAGGCTACGAGGGCCGGCCGGTCTCCGAGGTGCTGGGGGAGGTGCTGGACCAGAGCGGCTATGAGCGGATGCTCCGGACCGAGGGCGCGCAGGATCGTCTTGACAATCTGGCGGAACTGAGGCAGAGTATTTTCGAGTACGAGACCACCTGCGGGGAGGAGAGCACCCTTGAGGACTATCTGCGGCACATCGCGCTCTTTACGAATGCCGATACCGCCGATCAGGGCGACAAGGTGAAGCTGATGACCGTCCACGCGGCAAAGGGCCTCGAATTCCCGAACGTGTTCCTCGCCGGCATGAACGAGGGCATTTTCCCCTCCCGGAAGATCAGCACGAAGGAGGGCATGGAGGAGGAGCGGCGCCTGGCGTTCGTCGCGGTGACCCGCGCGGAGGACCGGCTCTTTCTTACGGCCGCCGGAGGGCGGAATTTTGACGGCTCGCCCCGCTATCCGTCGCGGTTCCTGCTGGACATCGGGCCGGAATGCGCCGAATATACGGAGCAGCCGGACGAGGGGCTGATCCGGGAAGCGGAGCAGTATATCGCCTTTAAGAGCGGATTCCTCTCCGACGAGGCCGGAGAGGCGGCGCTGCCGGCCGGCACGCGTGTGCGGCACCGGGTCTTCGGGGAGGGCGTGATCCTCGCTCCCGATCCGGAGCAGAACGCCTACGAGATCCGCTTCGACTCCCTCGATACGCCCCGGAAGATCTCGTTCCGGGCGAAACTGGACATCATCACCTGAAGCTGCATCAGGCACCTCTGCGCAGCTTCTGCAAACACGGAGGCAGTTATGGACGCAGGCTTTTTTCTGAACAGCGCGCTTATCGGCGTGGGACTGGCGATGGACGCCTTCTCGGTATCGGTCGCCAACGGCCTGGCAGATCCCGGCATGCGCAGGCGGCGCATGTGCATCATCGCGGGGACCTACGCCTTCTTCCAGTTCCTGATGCCCGTGACCGGCTGGTTCTGTGTGCACACCATCGTCTCGTATTTTCAGGTATTCCAGAAAATGATCCCCTGGATCGCCTTCGGCCTGCTCCTGTGGATCGGCGGAGGGATGCTTCTGGAAGGCGTCCGCGGACTCCGCGAAAAAAAGAACGGAACTGCGGAGGTGTGTCATGAGAGGCTTTCGGCCGGGACGCTGCTCCTGCAGGGCGTGGCGACCTCGATCGACGCCCTCTCGGTGGGCTTTACCATCGCGGAATACGACGCGCTGTCGGCGGCGGTCTCGGCGCTGATCATTGCGGCCGTGACCTTCGGGATCTGCATGAGCGGCCTCCTCTTCGGGAAGCGCTTCGGCAGGCAGCTGTCCGAGAAAGCACCGATCCTGGGCGGGTGCATCCTGCTCTTCATCGGGGCCGAGATCCTCTTCAAGGCGCTTATGGGCGCCTGATGCATGTTATTCAACAAAAAGGAGAACGATATGAGCGAACCTATCCGGCCGGAGGACTACGCGGAGCCCCGCTGTCCTCTGTGTGATCCCAAGTACGGGGAAGAGGGCATGATCCGCCCGGTCCCCCAGCAGCGGATCATCGAGAAAATGAACGAATATATGAGCCGCCGGGACTACGCCGGCGCGGAGCGCCACCTGCTCTACTGGCTGGAGGAGGCGAAGATCGGCCGGGACGAGGGCGGCGAGCTGCTCATCCGCAACGAGCTCATCGGCCACTACCGGAAGACCGGCGATCGGGAAAAAGCCCTCGCGAACTGCGAGCGGGCGATCGAACTGCTCGACAGGCTCGATCTCTACGGGAGCACGACCTGCGGCACCACCTGCGTGAACGCCGGCACCGCGATGAACGCCTTCGGAGAAAACGAGCGGGCGATGGAGCTCTTCACGAAAGCGAAGAAGACCTATGAATCCCGCCGGGACACCTCTCCGGAGCTCCTGGGAGGCCTGTACAACAACATGGCGCTCACCTGCGTGTCGCTCCGGCGTTTCGAGGAGGCATTTCTCTACTACCGGAAGGCGCTGCTTCAGATGGAGCAGGTGCCCGGCGGCGAGCTCGAGCAGGCCATCACCTATCTCAACATGGCGGATGCCGCGGCGGCGGAGAAGGGTCCCGAGGAGGGCGAGGGGCAGATCGGGACCTATCTCGATCTGGCCGCGAAGCTCCTGCAGACGGAAAATGCCCCGCGGGACGGCTATTACGCCTTTGTCTGCGAGAAATGCGCGCCGGCCTTCGAATACTACGGGTATTTTCTGGACGCAGAGCGGCTGAAGAAAGAGGCGGAGGAGATCTATGAACGGAATGGAGCTCGCACGGGGGTACTTTGAGGAATACGGCCTTCCGATGCTGCGGAAGGAATTTCCGGAGCTTCTGCCGCACCTCGCGGCGGGGCTCTTCGGCAGCGGGTCGGAGTGCTTCGGCTTTGACGACGGGGTGTCCCGGGACCACGATTTCGAGCCGGGATTTCTGCTGCTGCTCCCCGGAGAGGACGTGATCGACCGGCGGTCGGCCTTTCTCCTTGAGCGGGCCTATGCGCGCCTCCCGAAGGAGTACGGCGGCGTAAAGCGGAGCCTTCTGCAGCCGGTGGGCGGAAGCAGGCGCGGCGTCCTTCGGACCGCGGACGTCTTCACGGAGAAGACCGGAAGCCCGGACGGGCGCCTTTCGGCGGAAATGTGGCTGCGCGTGCCGGAGCATGCCCTCGCGGAGGCCGTGAACGGGGAACTCTTTTACGACGGCAGCGGGGAGGTGACCGCCATCCGGGAGCGCCTCCGGCACTATCCGGAGGATATCCGGAGGAAGAAGCTCGCGGGACAGCTGCTGCTCATGGCCCAGTCCGGCCAGTACAACTACCGCCGGTGCCTTCAGCACGGGGAGAACGCGGCGGCCCAGCTGGCGGTCACGGAGTTCGTCCGGAACGGAATGGAGGTCCTTTTCCTCCTGAACCGCACCTATCAGCCCTACTACAAGTGGAGCTTCCGCGCGCTGCGGTCGCTTCCTGTGCTTTCCATCGAGGCGGAGCTCTTCGAATATCTGCTGACCACCGACAACGAGGCGGCAGCCGAAGAAAAATACGACGTGATCGAGGGAATCGCCGCCGACGTCATCGACGCGCTGATGGAGGAGGGGCTTACGAAAGCTTCCTGCGGCGACCTCGAGAAGCACGCCTATTCGGTCAACGACAGCATTGAAGACGCACAGCTCCGCAACCTGCACGTCCTGGCTGCAGTCTGAGGAGGGAGCATGAATATTTACGGACTTCAGAAAATGACCCTTCTCGACTTCCCGGGGCGCGTCGCCTGCACGATCTTCACGGGCGGCTGCGACCTGCGCTGCCCGTTCTGCCACAACTACGAGCTGGCGGAGGGATCGGCGCCTCCCGTCATGG
>ONST01000249.1 GCA_900320575.1 uncultured Eubacteriales bacterium | reverse complement strand
AAAAGCGGCCGGAAATCTTCCGGCCGCTGACGGTCACTGATTCAATATCCGCATGAACTCGTCGCCGGTGATGGTCTCGTGGACGAAGAGGTACTGTGCCAGCTCGTCCAGCTTCTCCCGGTGCTGCATGAGGATCATGCCCGCCTTGTCGTGCTGCTTCCGCACCACGTCGACCACCAGATCGTCGATCCGCTTGGCGGTCTCCGGCGCGCAGGACAGCGAGCTGTCCCCGCCGAGATAGATGTTGGAGGTGGTCTCCATCTGCACCATGCCGAAGCTGTCGTCCATGCCGTACTTGGTGATCATCGCGCGGGCGAGGCGCGTCGCCTGCTCGATATCGTTGGAAGCGCCGGTGGTGATGGAATTGAAGGCCAGCTCCTCCGCGCAGCGCCCGCCGGTGAGGGTCGCGATCTTGTTGAGGATCTCGTCCTTCGACATCAGGAACTTCTCGCCCTCGTCCACCTGCAGAGTGTAGCCCAGGGCGCCGTTGGTGCGGGGAATGATCGTGATCTTCTGCACCGGGGCGGAATTCGTCTGGTAGGCCGCCACCATCGCGTGCCCGATCTCGTGGTAGGCCACGATGCGCTTCTCGCGCTCCGAGAGCACCCGGCTCTTCTTCTGGTAGCCGGCGATGACCACCTCGATGCTCTCCTGCAGATCCTCCTGCGTCACGAACTTCCGTCCTTCGCGCACCGCCCGGAGGGCCGCCTCGTTGACGATATTCGCGAGCTCCGCGCCGGAGGCGCCGGCCGCGGTCGTGGCAATCGCCCGGAAATCGATATTGGAGGCGCATTTGATCTTCTTCGCGTGGACCTTGAGGATCGCGATACGGCCCTCGAGGTCCGGAAGCTCCACCGGGATCCGCCGGTCGAAGCGGCCGGGACGGAGCAGCGCCGGATCCAGGATATCCGGGCGGTTGGTGGCCGCGAGAATGATCACGCCCTTGCCGCCGTCGAAGCCGTCCATTTCCGTGAGCAGCTGATTGAGGGTCTGCTCGCGCTCGTCATTTCCGGAGATCGCGCCCGCCGAGTCTCTCTTTTTGCCGATGGTATCGATCTCGTCGATAAATACGATACAGGGGGCGTTCTTCTCGGCCTGTTCGAAGAGGTCGCGGACCTTGGAGGCGCCCATGCCCACGAACATTTCCACGAATTCCGAGCCGGCGATCGAGAAAAACGGCACGTTGGCCTCGCCGGCCACCGCCTTCGCGAGCAGGGTCTTGCCGGTGCCGGGAGGGCCGACCAGCAGCGCGCCCTTCGGGCAGGTCGCGCCGATGTCCGCGTACTGCTTGGGATCATGCAGATAATGCACCAGCTCCTCGAGGAGCTGCTTGGCCTCCTCTTCGCCCGCCACGTCCTTGAATTTGATGGACGTCGTGGACGGCACGTAGACCTTGGCGTTGCTCTTGCCGAAGGAGAGCATCGGATTGCCGCTGCCGGCTCCCGCGCCTCCCATGCGCTTCATGAGCACTCTGGAAAGCAGCGCGCCAACGCCCCAGAAAAACGCGAGGGGCAGCACCCAGGAGAACAGGAAATTGGTCAGCAGGCTCTGCTTCTCCACGACCCGGGTGAAGGTGCAGCCAGACGCGAGCAGGCGGTTCACCAGATCCGGATCGTTCATCGACGCGGTCTGGTAATAGTTCGCCGGCGTGGCGCGGTCCGTAAAATAGATCGTGTCGCCGCTGGCGTCGATCTCGACGCCGTCCACATTTTTCTCCTCCACCATCTCGAGGAAGGTGCTGTAGTCGACCTTCCGGACCTTCCGGTTCATGATCGCCGGCGTCAGGAAGAGATTGATGAGCAGCATCGCCAGCACCACCAGGAGCACATAGGTGATGAGCTGCTTTCTCGGGCGTTTTACTTCTTTCATAATGGGCCTCCGCCTGTTCTATTTCTTATAGAATAATCGTTTTCCTGTACAGTACCATCTACCGGAAAAATGTCAAGGTATTTCACATTCTTTTCATAATTATCCGAATCTTTTTACATCTATTTCCGGCGCGGAAGCCCTCACGTTCCCGAAAGCTTCAGGATCCGGGCCTCATAGGGGCGGAGCGTCCGCTCGGGCGCCGGACCCGGGTAGTTCGTAAGAAGGATCTCCGCGCCGCTCCTTGCGTAATCCTTCGGCAGGCGGAGCCGGACCGGTCTCTTATGAAAGGAACAGATCACGAGGATCCGCTCGCCCCGGTACGCCCGCTCGTAGAGGAAGAGCTTCCGGCTGCGGGGCGCGTATTCCCGGTAGGAGCCGCGGATAAGGACCGGAAGCTCCTTCCGGAGGCGCAGGCATTTCCGGTAAAAATGCAGGATGCTGTCCGGATCCGCCTCCTCGGCCTCCGCGTTGATCTTCCGGTAATTGGGATTGACAAAGAACCAGGGCGTGTGCGCCGAGAAGCCCGCGTTTTCCCCGCCTGTCCACTGCACGGGCGTCCGCGCAGAGTCCCGGGAGGAGCGCCAGATCCGCCTCATGCGCTTCTCCTCAGGCTCCTTCGTAAAGAAGGTGTGATAGGCGTTGACCGAAGCCACGTCGAGGTAGTCGTCAATAGAGGACAGGCGGATGTTGGTCATGCCGAGCTCCTGCCCCTGGTAGATGAACGGCGTTCCCCGCTGAAAGAGAAAGGCGGCCGCGAGCATCGTGCCGGACTCCCTCCAGTATTTCTCGCTTCCGTAGCGGCTGATCACCCGCGGATGGTCGTGATTCTCCAGATAGAGGGCGTTCCACCCGCCCTTCGCGAGGGCGTACTGCCAGCGGGACCAGGACTTTTTGAGCTTCCGCAAAGAAAAGGGATGGTGCACGTATTCCGTAAAAAAGCAGTCCGCGGTCATCGTGTCGAACTGGATCATCATGTCCAGCACCCGGTCCTTCCCACAGATGTAGCGGCGGGCGTTCCCGGTGCCGGTAAACGGCGCTTCCCCGATCTGGACCGCCCCGTACTCCCGCGCGACCCCCCGGAATTCCCGCAGATATTCCATCAGATGCGGCCCTTCGTTGTAAAACGGCAGGCCATTGATCGCCGGCAGGTTCGGCAGACCGTCGGGCAGGCGGGGATGCTTGGAAATGTAGGTGATCACGTCCTCGCGGAAGCCGTCCACGCCCATGTCCAGCCAGAAGCGCATGACAGACTTCACCTCTTCCCGCACCTTCGGGTTGTCCATGTTGAGATCCGGCTGCTTCTTCGCGAACACATGCAGATAGTACTGCTCCCGCTCCGGGCAGTATTCCCAGGCCAGCCCCTCGAACTGGCTGTACCAGTTGTTCGGCGGCAGGCGGTCTTCCCCCCTGAAACGGGGATCCCGCCAGATATAGTAGTCGCTGAAGGGGTTGTCCCGTCCCTTCCGGCTCATCCGGAACCAGGGATGCTCGTCCGAGGTGTGGTTGATCACGAGGTCGAGCAGCACCTTCAGGCCCAGCGCGTGGGCCTTCTCCAGCACCTTCCGGAAAATGGCGAGATCCCCGTAATCCGGATGGATCTCTTTATAATTGGAAATATCATACCCGTAGTCCGCGTTCGGCGAAGGATAGATGGGGCTGAACCAGATCCCGTCGACGCCCAGCTCCTTCAGGTAGTCCAGACGGTCATATACGCCGTAGAGATCTCCGATCCCGTCGCCGTTGCCGTCCGCAAAGCTGCGGATCCAGATCTGATAGAAGGACATGCCCCGGAAATCGAACTGCTTCATCGCTCACTCCTTCCGGTTGCCGCCCAGCTCCTTCAGAGCTTCCTCGACGACATTTAAGTGGAACTGCTCCTCGGCTTCCAGGCCGCGCCCGTAGGCGCGGAAGTCTTCCTTCAGCTGCTCCGCGCCCTCCTTCAGTTCCCGCTTCCGCTCCTCGAAGCCGCTCTTTATCTGTCCGGCCGTCTTCCTGCCCAGCTGTTCGGCATTCTCCCCGAATTCCTGGATATTTTCCATCATGCCGACGGCGGTCTCGCGGAAATCCCCGAAGACCTCGTGTCCCAGACGGCGGATCTTCTCCTGCCCGCCCATGGTCCAGGCCGTTGCGGAGACCAGGAGGTCGGCCGGATCCCTCTTCTTTCCGGCGTAAGCCCCCAGCGCCTTCTTCTCCAGGATGTCCAGATAGCGGGCGTAGGCGGCGTCCACGCAGTCGCTCCAGGAGAGATAGATCTCCTCCATCGCGCGCATGCCCACCCGGTGAAGAAGGTCCAGGTTCTGCCCGGTCTTTTGGAGGAGCGCCGCCAGAGACTCCGCCGTCTCTTCGATCAGGAAGCCGTTTCTGCCGTCCGTGATCCCCTCCGAGGCGCAGGAGTCCCGCACGAGGACACTGGCGAGACCGCAGGCGGCTGCCTCCCGCACCACCAGGCCGTTGGTGTCGAAGGTGGACGGGAAGAGGAAGAGGTCCGCGCGGGTGTTCCAGGCGCGCAGCGCGTCCCGGTCGTAGACCGGTCCTGTGAAAATGCATTTTCCGGCGATCCCGTTCTTCTCCGCCTGCCCCATCAGAAGGTCCCGGTCGGGGCCCTTGCCCACGAAGACCATGCGGAAGTCCTGCCCGGCCTCATGCACCGTTTTCAGGGCGTCGAGAATGAGCGGCAGGCCCTTGTAGGTCATGAGCCGTCCCACGAAGAGATACACAGGTACTCCCTCCGGCAGATCGTATCCGCCGGTCACGCGGGCGACCTCCGGTTCCGGCACCCGCCCGCGGGCAAAATCCACGCCGTTGTTCATGACCCGCCAGCTGCCCTCATATCCTAAGGAGGTCAGGCTCTCGCCGGCTCCGCGGCTCACCACCCAGACCTCGTCGCAGGCGGAAATATTGCCGATCATCGCGCGGATCCCCTCCTCCGCCACCGGCCGGGCCTTCACGACCCTGCGGATATCGATCTCGTAGCGGGTGTGGTAGGTGAACACGACCGGTGCCCCGGTCTTCTCCCTGAGGAGCCGGGCGATGATCGTGGAGGAGGCCGGGCAGTGGGCGTGAAGGATGTCCGGCTGGAAATCCGTCAGTTTTCCGAAGGCTTTTCCGGAAAACGGATTTCCGGTGCGGTAGCCGCTGGCGACGGCCGCCGTATCCAGGCTCGGATAGGGAACGACCGGGTAGGAATAGGCGCTGTAGTCCGCGTCCGGATAGGCAGGCGTTCCCACGATCACCTCTGTTCCGTGATTCTGCTGCAGATAGTTCGCGTAATTCATGACGACGTTGACCACCCCGTCGATCACCGGCGGGAAGGAATCGTTCAAAAGGCAGACGCGCATGGAAGGACCTCCTTTTCCTTAGTGCTTCAATCATACCAGATTTCCGGCATGCAGGCAATTGCGCCCGATTCCATAAAACTTCTGTAAACAATCTGTCCGCGCCTTGTACAAAACCGACTTTCGTATTATATTGGATAACAGATGAGACCGGAAGCCGTACGCGCTTCCGTTTTCCGCACTGCGAAAAAAGGAGACGGCATGTTCGGATATGTGACGGTCAGCCAGGACGACCTGAAGGTAAAAGAATACAAGCGGTACCGCGGCTTCTACTGCGGTCTGTGCCGTGCGCTCCACAAAAAATACGGGCGGACCGGCCAGCTGGCCCTGACCTACGACATGACCTTCCTTTCGATGCTGCTCAACGGGCTCTACGAGCCGCCGCTCCACGAGCTGACGCACCGCTGCCTCGTGCATCCGGTGCAGAAGCAGACCTTCCTCTTCAATGAGATCACCGAATATGCGGCGGACATGTCCGTGCTCCTGGCCTACTACAAAGAGCTGGACAATGTCATCGACGAGAAGAGCCTCCGCGGCCGGGCCTACACCCTGATCACCCGCCGTCAGGCAAAAAAGATCGCGGAAAACTACCCCCGCCAGGCGGAAGCCGTACGGGAGCAGCTCGGCGAGCTGCAGATCATCGAGGACAGCAATACCTACGATCTCGACCGCTCCTCCGGCTGTTTCGGAAAGCTCCTGGCCGAGCTCTTCGTATTCCGGGAAGACGTCTGGTCCGAGGATCTGCGGAGAATGGGCTTCTTCCTCGGAAAGTTCATTTATCTCCTGGACGCCTACGACGATCTCGAAAAGGACCTCAAAAAGCACAACTACAATCCCTGGCAGCCGGAACGGGAGCGGAAGGATTTCGACGCTCTCGTGGAAAATACACTGACCATGATGATCGCCGAGAGCGCCAGAGCCTTCGAGCGCCTGCCCATCCTCCAGGATGCGGAGATCCTGCGGAACATTCTCTACGCGGGCGTCTGGGCGCGGTTCCGCGAGGTCGCGGACTCCCGCTCCGGACAGTAACGGCGCAGCGGTTTTCCGAACAGATACAGACAGCGGCGGGAATATGAGCCCCGCCGGGAGGAAGCATGATCCAGGATCCCTACGCCGTGCTCGGCGTCTCCGAGAGCGCCGGCGACGACGAACTGAAAAAAGCATACCGGGAAAAGAGCAAGAAGTGGCACCCGGACTCCAACCCGGGCAATACGGAATATGCGGAACAGCGCTTCAAGGAAGTGCAGGAAGCCTACCGGCAGATCGTGGATGCCCGTGCGAGAGGCGAAAGCGCCTACGGACCGGCGCCGGGCAAAGAGAACGCCGCGGGCTCCTACGGCAGCCCTTACGGAAGTCCCTACGGACAGCGCGAAGGATCATCCGGGGCCGGCTCCACTGGCTACGCGGAATACGGCTACGGAAGCTTCGCGGACTTCTTCCGCGAATGGGAGCAGTACTCCCGCGAGCAGCGGCAGGCCCAGAGCCAGGTGCCGCCGGAGCTTTCCGCCGCCGTCCGCTACATCAACAGCGGCTATTACCGGGAAGCCCTCACCTCCCTTTCGCAGGTGGCCCCGCATCTGCGCACCGCGCTCTGGTACTACCTGGCCGCGGTCGCCAGCCAGAGGGTCGGCAACAACATCGACGCCCTCAACTTCGCGAAGCAGGCCTGCGACATGGAACCGGACAACCCGGACTACCAGCGCCTTCTGGCCTTGCTCCAGGGCGGCGGCACCTGGTACCAGAACCGCAACAGCAGCTACTCCGGTTTCAACCCGGTCAGCAACACCACCACCTGGTGCCTGTCGATGTGCGCGCTGAACCTGTGCCTCAACGGCTTCTGCTGCTGAATATCTTTT
>ONST01000060.1 GCA_900320575.1 uncultured Eubacteriales bacterium | reverse complement strand
TCCTCGATAGCTCAATGGCAGAGCATTCGGCTGTTAACCGAAGGGTTGTTGGTTCGAGCCCAACTCGGGGAGCTTACGGCCCCATGGTCAAGCGGTTAAGACATCGCCCTTTCACGGCGGTAACAGCAGTTCGAATCTGCTTGGGGTCACTTGGCTGTCAGATACAGTCAGTTCTTTGCGGATCTTTAGCTCAGTTGGTCAGAGCAGCCGGCTCATAACCGGTCGGTCCTGGGTTCGAGTCCCCGAAGATCCAGTTGTATTTGCCTTCGGAATGCGCTATACTTTCCGTTAGAAGCATTCGCGGCAGATGCGTCATTTGGCCCGGTGGCTCAGTTGGTTAGAGCGCCGCCCTGTCACGGCGGAGGTCGTCGGTTCGAGTCCGATCCGGGTCGTTTTTTGTGGATGATTCCACAGGTACTGCCGGTGTGGCGGAATTGGCAGACGCAAGGGACTTAAAATCCCTCGAGGGCAACTTCGTGCCGGTTCGAGCCCGGCCACCGGCATTTCTTCTAAGATCCGTTCCGGAAGGAGTCAGCTTCAGCTCTTGTCCCTCATGAAGGGCGGGCGGAAGCTCTTTTTGTATACGGAGGAAACTGTGAGAGATACTGTTCTGTACTTTGTGATCCCCTGCTATAACGAGGAAGAAGTGCTGCAGGAGACCGCGAAGCGGCTGTACATCAAATGCAATAAACTGATCCGGAGCGACAAGATCTCGCCCGACAGCCGGATCCTCTTTGTGGATGACGGGAGCACCGATAAGACCTGGGATCTGATCCGCCGGCTCCACAAGTGGAATCCTATGTTCTCGGGACTTTCGCTGAGCCGCAACCGGGGACATCAGAACGCACTGCTCGCGGGCCTGATGACCGCAAAGGAGTACTGTGATATCGCAGTCTCCATGGATGCGGATCTGCAGGACGATATCGAGGCGGTGGACGCGATGATCTCCAAGTTCGAGGGCGGCTGCGACATCGTCTACGGCGTCCGCAGCGACCGGAAGAGCGACAGCTTTTTCAAGCGCACCTCCGCAAAGCTGTTTTACCGCCTGATGCATACGCTGGGCGTGGAGATGGTCAGCGATCATGCGGATTTCCGGCTGATGACCCGGAGAGCCCTGAATGCGCTCGCCCAGTTCAAGGAGGTCAACCTCTTCCTCCGGGGACTCGTTCCGATGCTCGGCTTCCGGACGGATTATGTCTATTATAAGCGGAGCGAGCGGTTCGCCGGGACCAGCAAATATCCGCTGAAGAAGATGATCGCCTTTGCGATGGACGGCATAACCTCCCTGACGATCGCCCCGATCCGCATGATCACCGGGATGGGGGCGCTGATCTTCCTGGTGAGCATCGCCTTTCTGATCTGGGGCATCGTGCAGAAGATCCGGGCGGTTTCCGTGCCGGGCTGGAGCTCCCTGATCGTCTCGATCTGGGCGATCGGCGGTCTGATCCTCCTGTCTGTTGGCATTATCGGAGAGTACATCGGAAAGATCTACCTGGAGACGAAGGGGCGGCCGCGCTTCCTGGTCAATGAATTTCTGAATACCGGAGCGGTCCGGAAGAACGATTAAAGACAAGCCATTGTGCCTTTTGACGGCACAGTGGCTTTTTCGTGCATAATCCACAAAAACGATTCCGGAATATCCTGTATACATGGCAACTTCGGACAGACTTTGATTGACGGTTCCCCGGAGTCATGGTACGATAAATAAGATTTGATCCACGTATCTTATGAAGCGGGAACGACATCAGCCCCTTCGGAGAATCCCACAAGAAACAGGTAAATATATGAAAAAAGAACAGGTATCTGCCGGCAGGAACGCTAAGAAGGCAGGAAACGTGCGCCCGGAGACAGCAGCATTTGAGCGGCGGCTGAAGGCCCACTATGATGAGATGAAGTGGCTCTATTACGAGCTTTACAGCAGCGATGAACAGGCGTTTTCCTATTTCTGCGACATGCTGCGCAGATGCTTTGACGAGCGCCCGGATTCTCTTAGGAAGTGGGATGCGAAGCGCGAGCAGGTCCCCGGCTGGTACCGGGGAAATGAGATGCTGGGCATGCAGATGTATCCCGGCGCATTCGCGGGCACGCTGAAGGGAGTGGAATCTCACCTGGATTATATTTCCGAGTGCGGCGTGAACTATCTGCATCTGATGCCGCTGCTCTTAAGCCCGGCAGGCCGGAGCGACGGCGGCTACGCGGTCGCGGATTTCCGGAAGGTACAGCCGGAATACGGAACGATGGAGGATCTGGCGGAGCTCTCCGGAGAGTGCCACAGCCGGGGGATCAGCGTCTGCCTCGATTTCGTCATGAATCACACCTCCGAGGATCACGAGTGGGCGAAGCGGGCCAGAGCGGGAGAGAAGGAGTACCAGGACCGCTATTTCTTCTATGACGACTGGTCGGTTCCCGGGGAGTTCGAAAAGACGGTCCCGCAGGTATTCCCGACGACGGCTCCCGGCAACTTCACCTGGTGTGAAGAAGCCGGAAAGGTGGTGATGACCACCTTCTATCCCTATCAGTGGGATCTGAATTACGCGAATCCGACGGTCTTTAACGACATGACGGAGAACATGCTCTACCTGTGCAACCACGGGGTCGACATCGTCCGTCTGGACGCCACGCCCTACATCTGGAAGGAGCTGGGCACCAACTGCCGGAATCTTCCGCAGGTCCATACGCTGGTGCGGCTCATGCGCATGGCGGTGGAGGCGGTCTGCCCGGGCACACTGCTTCTTGGCGAGATCGTCATGGAACCCTCCAAAGTGGTGCCGTATTTCGGGACCGTGGAGAAACCGGAGTGTCACATGCTCTACAATGTGACGACCATGGCCAGCACCTGGCATACAGTCGCCACCCATGACGTGCGGCTCCTCAAGCATCAGCTGGGCACGGTCTTCGCGCTGCCGAAGGAATACACCTTCCTGAACTATCTTCGCTGCCACGACGACATCGGCTGGGGCCTGGATTATGATTTCCTCGAACAGTTCGGGATGCAGCAGGTGCCTCACAAGAAGTTTCTCAACGATTATCTGACCGGGAAGCTTCTGGGAAGCGACTCCAGGGGCGAGACCTACAACGACGATCCGCGCCTGGGAGACGCCAGACTCTGCGGCACGACCGCTTCTCTTTGCGGGATCGAAGCCGCGGAGTACGAGCAGAATCCGGAGAAGGTGAAGGTGAAGATCCGCCTGGACCGGATGCTTCATGCCTTCCTGTTCACCCAGTCGGGCCTTCCCATCATATACAGCGGCGACGAGATCGGACAGCTGAATGACTACGGGTATCACGAGGATCCCCTCAAATGGGACGACAGCCGGTATATTCACCGGGGCGATTTCGACTGGGAGGCGGCGGAGCTGCGCAAAGACCGCACGACCCGCCAGGGCGAACTGTTCTCGGGCCTGCGGATGCTCGAGGCGCTCAGGACGCTTCATCCGGTCTTTGAAAATGCAGCGGATACCTGGATCGTCGAGACCTGGAACGACCGGGTCCTGGGGATCGGCCGCTACTATAAGGGAGAGAAGCTGATCGCGCTCTTTAATTTCAGTGAGTTCGACGAGACGGCCTGGATCAACGAGGTCGAGGACTACACGGACCTCATCACCGGAAATCCCCGGGAGGCGAAGGCAGTGGGCGTTCCCGCCTATGATTTTGCCTGGCTTCTGACGAAGTTCGAGTAAAAGGAGGCGCATATGGGCAAGAAACTGATCTTTCTGGATATCGATGGCACTTTGGTGGAGCCCGGGTCTAACACGCCCCCGGCAAGCGCGCTGGAAGCGATCCGCAGGACGCAGGAGAAGGGCAACCTGGTCTTTCTGTGCACCGGGCGGAACTACGCGATGCTGGAGCCGCTGCTGCATTTCGGGTTCGACGGCATGGTGGCCGGCGCCGGCGGCTTTGTGACGGTTGGGGACGAGGTGATCTTCGACTGCCCGATGACGAAGGAGCAGACGGAGACGGCGATCTCCATCCTGCACCGGGACGGCGTGTTCTGTACGCTGGAAGCGAAGGATGCCACCTGGGGAGACGAGAATCTGGGAGAATTCCTTGCGGAGCAGGGCGGCGGGAACAGTGAGATCGAGCGCTGGCGGAAGGCGCTGTCGGAATCTCTCAATATTCTGCCCATGAAGGAATATGACGGCCGGCCGGTCTACAAGATCGTGATCATGTGCATGAACTGGGGACAGCTGGATGCCGCGAAGGAGGCCCTGGAGAAGGACTTCGCGTTCTGCATCCAGGACGTGCCCGCCCACGGCTGTCTGAACGGCGAGCTGATCAACCGCGCCTATGACAAGGGACGCGGCGTGCTGCGGATCTGTGAGCATCTGGGCGTTCCGGTCAGCGATACCTACGGCTTCGGCGACAGCATGAACGACCGCGAGATGATCGAGACCGTGGGGACGAGCGTCTGTATGGAAAACGGCAGCCGGACCCTGAAGGAACTGAGCGATCTCGTCTGCCCGTCCGTCACGGACGACGGTCTGTACAAGGCATTTCTTCAGCTGGGGCTCATCTGAAGAACGTACAGCCGCGGAATGAATCTGTGAGAAGGCCTGCATTTGCGCGGGCTTTCAAATATAAACACTCTTTAATGAGAAAGGGGAACAATTATGGCACTCGATTACCGTAAATGCGCACAGGAGATCGTCGATCATATCGGCGGACGCGAAAATGTGGCCCAGGCCGCGCACTGTGCGACCCGCCTCCGTCTGGTCATCAAGGACAACAGCAAGGTCGACAAGGCCTACCTTGACAATGTGGACGGCGTCAAGGGCATGTTCGAATCCAACGGACAGCTGCAGCTGATCATCGGGACCGGAACTGTCAATAAAGTCTACGACGAGTTCCTTTCCATCACTGGCATGACCGCGGCGACCAAGGACGACGTCAAGGCGGCGGCCGCCGCACAGCAGCCGCTGTGGAAGCGCCTCTTAAAGCCCATCGGCGACGTCTTCGTCCCGATCCTGCCCGCCATCGTCGCCTCCGGTCTGATGATGGGCCTCGTGGAAGCGCTCGGTAAAGTGAGCCCCGGATTTGCCCAGACCGACTGGTACGCCTTCCTCGACATGGTGGCAAATACCGCGTTCGCGTATCTGCCGGTCATCGTCGCGATCTCCGCAGCCCGCGTGTTCGGCGGCAACATTTTCCTCGGCGCGGTCATCGGTCTTCTGATGATCCACTCCACTCTGACCAACGGCTGGAACGCCGCAGACGGATACGGCGTCTGGTATCTGTTCGGTCACATTAAGATCGGCAATTATACGCTGGGCCAGATCAACCAGCTTGGTTATCAGGGACACGTCATACCGGTCATGATCGCGGTGCTCTTTATGAGCAAGCTCGAGAAGTGGCTCCACGAGCACGTTCCGGAAATGATCGACCTCTTCGTTACCCCGCTGACCACGGTGTTCTGCACCGCACTCGTCACCTTCGTCGTGATCGGACCGATCTTCTCCTTCCTGGAAAATATGGTCCTTGCCGGAGCCCAGATCCTGGTCTCCAACCCGATCGGATCCATGGTCATGGGCGCGATCTATCCCGCGACCGTCGTCATGGGCCTCCATCATATGTACAACGTCATCGAGGCCGGCATGCTCTCCGGAGCTGCGGGGCTCAACACCTGGATGCCGATCGCTTCCGCGGCGAACTTTGCGCAGTTCGGCGCCTGCCTTGCGGTCGGTCTGAAATGCAGAAATCAGAAGACCAAGGCTGTGGCGGTCCCGTCCTCCCTGTCTGCCGCTCTGGGCATCACGGAGCCGGCGATCTTCGGTGTCAACATGCGGTTCTTCCGCCCCTTCGCGGCCGGCATGGTCGGCGGTGCGGTCGGTTCTCTGGTCGCGGCCCTGACCAAGTACTTCGGTACGGCGCTCGGCGCTTCTGCTTACGGCGTTACGGGTATCCCGGGCTACCTGACCATCAACAACCCGCTCATGTATACGATCATCCTCGCCATCTCCGGCGGCATCGCCTTCGCGGGCACCTGGATGTTCTGGCATGAAGAGGATCCGGCGCAGAAGGCAGCCGATGAAGCGGCTGCAAAGGCTCTTGCGGAAGGCCCGGAAGAGGAGGAAGCGGCTCCGGAGAAGGTCATCATGACCACCGGCGCAGGCGCGATCAAGGCTCCGGTCGAGGGCAAGATCATTTCCCGCGAAGAGATCCCGGACGCGACCTTCGCATCCGGCGTCCTCGGCGACGGCGTCGGCATCGAGCCGGAAGCGGAGACGGTCTACGCGCCGTTTGACGGCACGGTCTCCACGGTCGCGGAGTCGAAGCACGCGGTGGGCCTGTCCGGCGCGGGCGATATGGAACTGCTGATCCACGTCGGTGTCGACACGGTGGCGATGAACGGAGACGGCTTCCAGACTTTCGTCAGCGAGGGCGACGAGGTAAAGGCCGGCCAGAAGCTGCTGACCTTTGACCGGAAGAAGATCGCTGCGGCGAATCATCCGGACGTGGTCGTGGTCCTGCTCACCAACGCGGAGGACTTTGACGACTTCAAGGTCACCCCGTAAGGCGCTTGAGAGATCCTCAGATCTGTGTTATTCTTTATAGTAGAAAAGCTGCGGAGCCGGGAGCGTTGATCCGCTCCCGGCCTGCGGCGGCAACAGGAAAGAAGCAACTGTCAACCCTCTTTTTGGATAAGGAGAACTGGTATGATTGATTTTACCGGAAAGGCTTCGTTTAAGGGCATCGCGATCGGAAGAATCGCCGAGATGAAGAAGAATCAGGCGGTCGTCCGCAAGACCCATATCGAGGACGCCGACGCAGAGTTCCAACGTTATCTGGCGGCCAAGGAGATGGCGCAGGCGGAGATCATGGATCTGCACGACAAGGCCCTGAAGGAAGTCGGTGAGGCGCAGGCGGAGATCTTCGAGGTCCACGCCATGTTCCTGGACGATTTCGATGATTCCGTGGAAAATATCATCCGCGAGCAGATGCTCAACGCGGAGTACGCGGTCCAGACGACGGCGGAGAATACCGCGGCGATGCTGGCAGCCATGGACGACAACCCCTACATGCAGGCGCGCCAGACCGACGTCAAGGACGTGGCGGACCGCGTGATCCGCGACATGAACGGCGGCAGCGGTGACGGAAACAATTTCACCGAGCATATGATCCTGGTCGCGGACGACCTGGCTCCGTCGGAGACGGTCCAGCTGGACAAGGATATGGTCCTCGCGTTCGTCACAAGAGAAGGCTCCACCAACTCCCATACCGCTATCCTGGCCAGGACCATGAATATTCCGGCGCTCTGCCAGACTCCGGTCACCCGCGACGTGGACGGCAAGATGGGCATCGTGGACGGCTTTACAGGAACCCTCTATGTGGATCCGGACGAAGCGACCCTTGAGAAATACCAGGAGCTCGCCGAGAAGGAAGAAGAGAAGCAGAGGCTTCTGAAGGAGCTGAAGGGCCAGGAGACGGTCACGAAGTCCGGCCGCAAGATCAAGCTCTACGCGAACATCGGCGGTATCGGCGACATGAACTTCGTTATGGAAAATGACGCGGCAGGCATCGGCCTGTTCCGCTCCGAGTTCCTGTACCTGCAGAGCAGCGATTTCCCGACCGAGGAAGAGCAGTTCAAGGCTTACCGCACGGTGGCGGAGATGATGGCAGGCAAGGAAGTCGTGATCCGTACGCTGGATATCGGCGCCGACAAGCAGATCGATTATTTCAACCTGGAGCATGAGGAGAATCCGGCGCTCGGCTACCGCGCTGTCCGTATCTGCCTGACCCAGGAGGAGATCTTCCGCACCCAGCTGCGCGCCCTGTACCGCGCGTCCGCATTCGGCAACATCTGCATCATGATCCCGATGATCACCTCCGTCTGGGAAGTGGAGAAGGCGAAGCAGATCATGGAAGAGGTCAAGGCAGATCTCGCCGCCCACAACGTCCCGTTCAAGGATGTCCCGGTCGGTATCATGATCGAGACGCCAGCAGCGGTCCTCATCGCTGACGACCTGGCGGAGCTGGTGGACTTCTTCAGCATCGGCACCAACGATCTGACCCAGTACACGCTGGCGATCGACAGGCAGAACCAGAAGCTGGAGCGCTTCTTCAACGCGCATCATCCGGCTGTTCTCAAGGCGATCCAGATGACCATCGACGCCGGACACAGGCACAACACCTGGGTCGGCATCTGCGGCGAGCTCGGCGCAGATCCCACCCTCACGGAGACCTTTGTCCGCATGGGCATCGACGAGCTCTCCATGAGCCCGTCTTCGATCCTTCCGGTCCGCAAGATCATCCGCGAGATGGACTGATCATCCGTTGCAATTCATACAGGCAGCCCCGCAGAAGACCTGCGGGGCTGTTGACATTTCCCGGAAAATGTGTTACGTTTCCAGCTGATTCGTTTTCGGGCTTACCCGGACAGAAAGGAGGGTCAATATGCTTCTTGACGTGCTGCTTGACGCGGTCCTGGACTGTCTGAAGGAGCTGCCCTTCCTGTTCGCGGCTTTCTTCGTGGTGGAGGCCATCGCGCACCGGGCGGCCTCCGGCATGAGCGCCATGCTCGCGAGGGCCGGGCGCATGGGACCGCTCATCGGGGCGCTTCTGGGCTGCGTGCCCCAGTGCGGCTTTTCCGTTATGGCCTCTGAGCTCTATGTGAGCGGGGTCGTGACTCTGGGCACCCTTCTTTCGGTCTATCTGTCCACTTCGGACGAGGCGGTGATCATTCTGCTGGCGAATCCCGG
>ONST01000082.1 GCA_900320575.1 uncultured Eubacteriales bacterium | reverse complement strand
GCGATCCTGCTCGTGCGGATCCCCGGGGCGTATCTCGCCTCCGTGTATTTTCCGGAGACCCTCTATCCGCTGGGCTTTGCCCCGGCGCTGGGGTCGGTGCTCTCGACGGTCATCTGCGTGATCCTCTTCCGGAGGGGCAGAAGCAGGGGCTATTGGGACAGATAAGTAAATCAAATACGTATTTCTTTTGCATTTTCAGGGAAATTCGCCGGAAAGCGGCGGAAGGGAGGCCGGAATGCGTCTCGACAAATACCTCGCGGACATGAATGCCGGGACACGCAGCACGCTCAGGCGGGAGATCCGCAAAGGGCTCGTGACCGTGGACGGAAAGACCGTTAAGGATCCCGCGTGTCCCGTCGGAGACGGACAGGAGGTGCGTCTTAACGGGCGGAAGATCGTCTGGCGCGCGTATGAATACTATCTCCTCAACAAGCCGCAGGGCGTCATCTCCGCGACGGAGGATCCCCGGCAGGAGACGGTGCTCCATCTTCTCCCGGAGATCCGCAGGACCGACCTCTTCCCGGTGGGAAGGCTCGATAAGGATACGACGGGGCTCCTGCTCATCACGAACGACGGGGAGCTGGCGCACCGCCTGCTCTCCCCGAAGAAGCACGTGGACAAGCGCTACCGGGCGCTCATCGACGGGGAAGTGACCGAAGAGATGACCGCGGCGTTCCGGGCCGGCCTTATGTTGGACGGGGAGTTCACCGCTCTTCCGGCGGAGCTGACTGCGGGAACGGTGCACCCCGACGGCACGGCGGAAGCGGAGGTGGTGATCTGCGAGGGCAGGTTCCACCAGGTGAAGCGGATGTTTGCGGCCGTGGGGAGAAATGTTCTTGCCCTTACGCGCCTTGCGATGGGGCCGCTTTCGCTGCCTCCGGAGCTTCCGGAGGGCGCGTTCCGGGAACTGACACAGGAGGAGCTCGCCGCTCTTCGGACGCTTCGCGGGACGGAGGAGCAGGAGGAGCCGGCAGATCCGGCATAAGCTGCGGGGCATCTCCGCGGACCGGAAGAAAGCCCGGACCGGATAAAAAATAGCGGAAAACATTTTCCAAAGGAACGGAACATGGTACAATAGCGGCAGAAGCGGTGGAGATCCCTTCTGCCGCTGATCTTTTCATGGAGTGAATCTGCCGATGCTGTCGATCCTTCATTTTTCCTTTCAGGCCGTCGCGCCGATCCTGATCCTCATCATCGTGGGATTTGGTGCACGGAAGGCGGGCCTGTGGGACGAGCATACTCTGCGGAAGATGAACCGCGTCAATTTCCGGCTGGGCCTGTCGACCCTCATGTACTGCAATCTCTATCAGATCGACGCGGACATGCCGCTCCCCGGACGGGAAGTGGTCTTCGTGCTCGTGATGCTCGTGCTGCTCACCGTGATCGGGTTTCTCGCGGCGCATTTTCTTACGCCGGAGCGCACCCGCAAGGGCGTGCTCGCGCAGTGTGCGTTCCGCTCCAATTACGCGATCATCGGCCTCGTGCTGGCGGAATCCATTGCCGGACAGGCGGGCGTGGAGCTGGGGACGATCTTCCAGCTGCCGAGCGTCCTCTACTTCAATTTCATGAGCGTGCTCGCCCTTTCGATCTACTCGGGCGGAGAGAGCACCTTCAGCGTGAAGAAGACCCTCGGCACCATCGCGAAGAACCCGATGATCATCGGACTTCTTCTCGGCGCGCTGACGATCCTCATCCGAAGACAGCTGCCGCTCAACGCGGCCGGGGAACCCGTCTTTCTCATAAAGCGGGATCTTCCCTGGGCCTATAATACCGTATCCATGATGAGCCGCATCGCGACGCCGAACGCGCTGCTGATCCTCGGCGGGCAGCTCGATCCGGGGCATGCCGGCGCCTTCAAAAAGGAGCTTGTCTCCGGCGTCTTCATGAGGCTCGTGATGGCGCCCTTCCTGGCCTTTGTGGGGGCCTTTGCCGCGGAGAAGGCGGGGCTCATCACCGTGACGCCCGCACTGTGCGCGATGATGGTCGCGGCCTTCGGTTCGCCGCTGTCCGTCTCCACCGTGGCGATGGCTCAGGAGGCGAAGGCCGACGAAAAGCTGGCCGGCCAGCTGGTGGTCTGGACCAGTTTCCTGGGGATGGGGACTATTTTCATCATGATCGCGATCCTGCGGGCCATGGGCCGCGTGTAGGGCGTGCCGGAGGCAGTCCGCTGCTTCCGCACAGGACAGCATAAGAAGCAACGAAAAGCCATTGCAGAACGCACCGGAATTCTGCATACTGGGGATAGCTGTAAGACCGGAAAAAAGGGCCTTCCCGGCCCGCCGCAAAAGGAGGAATCCATGACTGCAATTGAAGCTGTGAAGGCACTTATTTCCTACGCGCAGCAGAAGCATCTGATCGAAGAAGAAGACCGGATCTACTGCGCCAACGCCGTTTTCGACGCGCTCGGGATCGAGCCGGAGGGCGATTTCTCCGCAGGGACGCTGCCGGAGGAGATCCCGGAGCTCGAGGAGATCCTGAAGGTGCTTCTCGACGACGCGGCGGAGCGCGGCAGGATCGACGGCGGCATCGCCAGCCGGGACCTCCTGGACACCCGCATCATGGGCTGCGTCACCCCGCGTCCCAGCGAGGTGATCCGTGAATTCCTGATCCGCTACAATCAGGATCCGAAGGCGGCGACGGACTATTTCTACCAGCTCGCGCAGGATTCCGACTATATCCGGGCTTACCGCATCAGGAAGGACCGCAAGTGGGTGGCCGCGACGAAATACGGCGACCTCGACATCACGATCAATCTCTCGAAGCCCGAGAAGGACCCCAAGGCCATCGCGGCGGCGCTCACGAAGAAGCAGAACGCCTATCCGAAGTGCCTGCTCTGCCCGGAAAATACCGGCTACGCCGGCCGGCTCGATCATCCGGCGCGCCAGACGATCCGCCTGATCCCGATGAAGCTCGGCGGAGAGAACTGGTTCCTGCAGTATTCGCCCTACGTCTACTACAACGAGCACTGCATCGTCCTCTCCGGCGAACACGTGCCGATGAAGATCGAGCGCCTGACCTTCGTGCGGCTCCTCGAATTCCTGCAGATCTTCCCGCACTACACCGTGGGCTCGAACGCCGATCTGCCCATCGTGGGCGGTTCGATCCTCACCCACGAGCATTTCCAGGGCGGGAACTACACCTTCGCGATGGCGAAGGCCGGCATCCGCAGGGAACTGCATTTTGCGGGATTTGACGATATCCGGGCCGGCATCGTCGAGTGGCCGATGTCCGTGATCCGTCTTGACGGAAAGGATCCCGCGCGTCTGGTGGAGCTCTCCGACCGGATCCTCACCGCCTGGAGAGGCTATTCCGATCCGGACAACGATATTTACGCCGAGACGGACGGCACTCCGCACAACACGGTCACACCGATCGCGCGCATGCGCGGAGAAGAGTTCGAGCTCGATCTCGTGCTGCGGAACAACCGCACGACGGACGAGTACCCTCTGGGGATCTTCCATCCGCACGCGGAGCTCCATCACATCAAGAAGGAGAATATCGGCCTCATCGAGGTCATGGGCCTTGCGGTCCTGCCGGCCCGCCTTCTTGGGGAAATGGATCTTCTGGCGGACACGGTCCTTGCCGGGAAGAACGTCCGTGAGGTGCCGGAGCTGACTGCTCACGCGGACTGGGCCGAAGAACTGCTTGAGAAGTACCCAGCCTTCCGTCCGGAGAACCTGACCGCGGAGACGAAGAAGGAAGATTTCGAGCAGATCCTCAGGGACGAGATCGGCCTCGTATTCGCGAACGTGCTCGAGCATTGCGGCGTCTTCAAGGAGACCGAAGCGGGCCTTTCCGGCTTCCTGAAGTTCGCGGACAGCGTAAAATAATGGAAAGCAGTTCCGGCGCACAGCCGCCTGCATCATCACGATCATATTGCAAGGAGAAACCACCATGGCAGATTATACAAGCGCAACGGAAGAAGAGATCCTGGAACAGCTGAAAAAGGTCTTTGCGGAGACCTTCGGAGAAGGAGAGATCCGTCTCTTCTTCGCACCGGGCCGCGTCAACATGATCGGCGAGCACACCGATTATAACGGCGGACACGTGTTCCCCTGCGCCATTTCCCTGGGCACCTACGCGGCTGCCCGCGCGCGGGACGACAAGAAGATCCGCTTCGCCTCTCTCAACAAGAAGGGCGATATCCGCGAAGCGGAGCTGGGAGATATCGTCTACAAAGAGGAAGACAGCTGGGCGAACTACCCGAAGGGCGTGGCCTGGGCCTTTGAGGAGGCCGGGCACGTGATCCCCGCGGGCTTCGACATGCTCATTTTCGGAAATATCCCCGCCGGCTCGGGCCTGTCCTCCTCCGCTTCTCTGGAGGTGCTGACCGCTCTCGTGATCCGCGAGCTCTTCGGACTTGACGTCCCGCAGGCGGAGCTGGCGATCCTCGGCCAGAAGGCGGAAAATGTCTTCGTCGGCATGAACTGCGGCATTATGGACCAGTTCGCCTCCGCCATGGGGCAGAAGGATCACGCGATCTTCCTCGACGCGGCGACCCTCAACTACGAGTACGCCCCGCTTATCCTGGGGCACGCGAAGATCGTCATCACCAACAGCAACGTGAAGCACGAACTGGCCTCCTCCGAGTACAATACCCGCCGGAGAGAGTGCGAAGAGGCGGTGGCACAGATCTCCGCGGAGAAGCCGATCGAGACGCTGGGCCAGCTGGACGGCGCGGAGTACGAGGCCGTGAAGCACCTGATCACCGATCCGGTGGTGGAGAAGCGCGCAAGACACGCTGTTTATGAAAATATTCGCACGAAGGACGCGGTGAAGGCGCTCGACGGCGGCGACGTCACCGAATTCGGACGGCTCATGAACGCCTCCCACGATTCCCTCCGGGACGATTACGCGGTGTCCTGCCCCGAGATCGACTATCTCGTGGACGAGGCCCGGAAGATCCCCGGCGTCATCGGCTCCCGCATCACCGGCGGCGGCTTCGGCGGCTGCACGGTCAGCATCGTGGAGGACGCGTCTGTGGAGACCTTCTGTGAGACGCTGAAGAAGAACTACAAAGAGCACTGCGGCCTTGACGCGGAATTCTACATCGTGACCCCGGGCGAGGGCGCGCACGAGCTGAAGTAAAGGCGGCAGGCACCGGCATTTTCCATGAGAAGGAAGACCGGAGAAACGGATAAGGAACGCCGCGCCGGATCCGGCGCGGGAAGAAAGGAGAATCCTATATGCAGATTTTAGTGACGGGCGGTACCGGTTTCATCGGAAGCCACACCGTGGTGGAACTCTTAAACGAAGGCTATGACGTCGTCATCGCGGACAATCTCTACAATTCCAAGGCCCTGGTGGTGGACCGCATCGAGATCATCACCGGAAAGCGCCCGAAATTCTACGAGATCGACGTGGCGGACAAGGCGGCCCTCACGAAGCTCTTCGACGCGGAGCAGATCGAAGCGGTCATCCACTTCGCGGGCTACAAGGCCGTGGGCGAGTCCACCAGAAAGCCCATCGAGTACTATCAGAACAACATCGGGTCGACTCTCGTTCTGTGCGACGTGATGCGCGAGCACGGCGTAAAGAAGATCGTCTTCTCCTCCTCTGCGACTGTTTACGGCGATCCGGCCTTCGTGCCGATCACCGAGAGCTGCCCCATGGGCGAGACCACGAACCCCTACGGCGCCACCAAGTCCATGCAGGAGCGGATCCTGACGGATATCTGGAAGAGCGACAATGAGTGGAGAGTCATGCTGCTCCGCTACTTCAACCCGATCGGGGCGCACGCGAGCGGGCTCATCGGCGAGGATCCCAAGGGCATTCCCAACAACCTGCTGCCGTACGTCGCGCAGGTGGCCTCCGGCAAGCTGGAAAAGCTCCACGTCTTCGGCAATGATTACGATACGCCCGACGGCACCGGCGTCCGCGACTACATCCACGTCGTGGACCTGGCGAAGGGCCACGTGAAAGCCATCGAGGGCATGGAGACTCTCCCGGGCGTCAGCATTTTCAATCTCGGCACCGGCATCGGCTACAGCGTCCTCGACATCGTAAAGGCCTTCTCCAAGGCCTGCGGAAAGGACGTTCCCTACGTCATCGACGCCCGCCGTCCCGGCGACGTCGCCCAGTGCTTCTCGGATCCCGCCCGCGCCAAAGAGGTACTCGGCTGGGTCGCGGAGAAGAACCTCGACGACATGTGCGCCGACGCCTGGAGATGGCAGTCCAATAACCCGGAGGGATACGGGGACTGAAGCAGTCTGTTTTTCATAACGGATATACATGAACACCGCGCCGCTGTGGCGCGGTGTTCTGCTAATGAAAAATGGCGGAGGAACCGTTTTCCGGCCCATACGGACAGCAGGGATATTCCCGGACAAAGAAGAACAGCTTTGCCCGGGAATTTTATGCAAATTTTCGTAGTTTTCGGACTTGCCGGGAGCAGACGGGAATGATACGATGGCAGAAGCGCGAACTGCGCGCTCAAGAAAGGATTATAAAATGGATTTTTTCAGCATTCTTTCCCTCCTCGGCGGCCTGGCCATGTTCCTCTACGGCATGCGGCTCATGGGCGACGCGCTGAAGGAGAGCTCTTCCGGCGCCCTCAAGGTAGCCATGGAGCACGTCACCAATAATCCGGTCAAGGCCTTTTTGCTGGGCCTTGTGATCACCGCGATCATCTAGTCCTCGACGGCGACGATCGTCATCACGGCGGGACTTGTGGGAGCGGGCATTCTGAGCCTGCACCAGTCCCTGGGCATCATCATCGGCGCCAACGTGGGAACCACGGTCACCGGCCAGATCATCCGTCTGCTGGACCTGGACGCCTCCTCGGGCTCCGTCCTGCGGCTGTTCCAGCCCTCCACGCTGGCTCCGGTGGCGCTGGTGGCGGGCATGGTCCTCATCATGGGCTTTCATTTTAAAAATGCAAAATCCATCGGAAATATCGCGGTGGGCTTCGGCATCCTCTTCTCCGGCCTGCTCAATATGACCGGGGCGGTCAATTCTTTGGCGGAGTCCGGACTGGTGGAGTCTCTGCTCACCGGCCTCGGGAACAATCCGTTCATCGGATATCTGACCGGCGCGGG
>ONST01000088.1 GCA_900320575.1 uncultured Eubacteriales bacterium | reverse complement strand
GCGGCCTGGAACCTCTCCAGCAAGATCGAATATGTTCAGGACGTGGACGATATCTTCCGGAACTGCGACTACATTTCCCTTCATGTGCCGCTCAATGACAGCACGAAGGGCATGATCAGCGCAGAAGCGATCGCGAAGATGAAGGACGGCGTGGTGCTGCTCAACTTCGCCCGTGATCCGCTCGTCGAGGAGGCTCCGCTGATCGAAGCATTAAAGAGCGGCAAGATCAAGAAGTACGTGACGGATTTCGTGACCCACGACGTCGCGCATGCCCCGAATACCCTGGTGACGCCGCATCTCGGAGCTTCCACGCAGGAATCGGAGGACAACTGCGCGATCATGGCGGTCAACGAGCTCCGCGACTACCTGGAGAACGGCAATATCCGCCACTCGGTCAACTATCCGGAATGCGACATGGGCGTCTGCACATCCGGCGGACGGATCGCCGCCAACCACAGAAATATCCCCGGCATTCTCGCGCGCATCACCTCCGTGATCGGCGACGAGAAGCTGAACATCACCAATATCGCCAATAAGAGCCGCGGCAGCTACGCCTACACGCTGATCGATACGGACGAACCGATCCCGCAGCACGTGGCGGAGCGCATCGCAGCGCTTTCGGACATCCTCAAGGTAAGGATCGTAAAATAATGGGCAGGATCGCAAAGATCAAAGAGCAGGTCCGGCGCGCGAAGCAGATCAAAAAGCGCGTGGATCTTGCGAAAAAGGTATTTTCCAACCGCGGGAAGATCGCCACAGCGGTGTCCGCGGTTGCAGGAGCCCTGCGCAGGCAGTAAGACTGCGGGGGACTATTTTCCATCAGGAGGGAAGGAATTATGGCAGACTGTACACATGACTGCTCCAGCTGCGGCGAGAGCTGCGCGGAGCGCACGGATCCTCAGAGCTTTCTGGAGAGACCGCACGAAGGGACCCGTGTCAAAAAGGTCATCGGCGTCGTCAGCGGCAAGGGCGGTGTCGGAAAATCTCTGATCACCTCGCTTCTCGCGGTAGCAGCCGCAAGAGAGGGCAAGTCCGTCGGCATCCTAGACGCGGATATTACCGGACCGTCCATTCCGAAGATCTTCGGCGTGACCGGTCATGCGAGCGGCGACGAATACGCGCTGTATCCGGCGACGTCCGAGAGCGGCGTCTCCGTGATGTCCATCAACCTGCTTCTGGAGAATACGAACGATCCGGTCATCTGGAGAGGCCCGGTCATTGCAGGCGCCGTGAAGCAGTTCTGGACCGACGTGGCCTGGGGCGAGCTGGACTACCTGTTCGTGGATATGCCTCCGGGAACCGGCGACGTTCCGCTCACCGTGTTCCAGTCCCTGCCGGTGGACGGGATCATCATCGTCACCTCTCCGCAGGAGCTGGTCTCCATGATCGTGCAGAAGGCGGTGAAGATGGCGGAGGCCATGCATATTCCGGTCCTCGGCATCGTGGAGAATATGAGCTACATCACCTGCCCGGACTGCGGAAAGCCGATCTATCTCTTCGGCAAAGGCCGCACGGAAGAGGTCGCGGCGTCCTTCGGCATCCCGAAGAGCGCATCGCTTCCGGTCATGCCGGAGCTGGCGCACCTGTGCGACATGGGCTGCATCGATATGGCTCCGAAGGCCGTGACGGCGGATCTGGCGAAGATCCTTCCGGAATAAGAGAACAGACGGGGCCCGCGCGGAAGCGGTTTTTCGCGCGGGCATCCGTTCTTTTTTTGGAAAAAGAAAAAATAACGGTTGAAATTTCCGGGACAAGTGCTTATAATAACTGTTGTCGCGCCGATGTGGCTCAGTTGGTAGAGCAACGCATTCGTAATGCGTAAGTCAAGGGTTCGAGTCCCTTCATCGGCTTGATAGCGGAGATCCCTGCAATCGGGTTTTCCGCTTTTTTTATTTCCACTCTGCAGAAGGTTCCGGCCGCTGTCTTTTGGTTCCGAAGGGAAATCGCAGAAAGACCGGCCCGGAAACTGCGAAAGTTTTTACAAAATAGCCATTTGAAAAGAATTTCAGGCTGATGTAAAATAGAATCACAACGTGTGGCGTTCCAACTGCGTAAATCCGGTTGCTGCCGCGCGTTTCTTTTTATATTGACGGACATACGATCTGTGAGGTGGAAAATGAATGTACTGGATATGATCAGAAACGGAGTCGATACCTTATATCAGACAAATCCCAATGTTCATGTAAATGTCTCTATAAAAAAGCCCCGCAGGGTCACGCTGGATCATCTGCCTGTTGTGATCAGGGGCGTCTATCCGCATATGTTCCAGGTAGAGGACTGCAGCGAAGGTTATCCCAAGCAGTATATGCATCCGTATTCCGATATCGTGACGAAGGAG
>ONST01000092.1 GCA_900320575.1 uncultured Eubacteriales bacterium | reverse complement strand
TCTTCTCCTCCGCTTCCTTTGCGGCGGCTTCTTCCGCGGCCTTCTTCTCCTCCGCTTCCTTTGCGGCGGCTTCTTCCGCGGCCTTCTCCTCCTCCGCTTCCTTCGCAGCGGCCTCTTCCGCGGCCTTCTTCTCCTCCGCTTCCTTCGCGGCGGCCTCTTCCGTATCTTCCTCAGCCGGAGCTTCTTCCTTTTCCGGCTCCGCAGGGACAGATTCTTCCTTCTGTTCCTCTTCCTTCGGCTTTACGCAGGTCCAGTCCTTGGGAACGGCGACGCCCAGCTTTTCCAGGGCCTTCCGGATCTCGGCGTCCGTCTTCTCTTCCGGCTTAATGGTGAGCACGCGCTCCTTGTCCATCTTCACACCGGGGAACTCGCCGAGCTCCTCCGCCTTCTCCGGCACCTTCTCGCCGCTGCGCACGAAGAGCAGCTGTTCCTCGGAGATCCGGTAGGGAACGCCGTAGGGAAGCTTCGCCTCTTTTTCCTTCTTTTCCTTCTTCTTGCTGTCCTTATCCTTCTTGGGCGCGGCGACCAGCTGCTCTTTCGGCAGCTCTTCCTTCTTTTCCTTTTCGTCCGCGTACAGCGATACCGGTCCTGACACGCCGAGGGTAAGAGCCAGGAGCCCCGTGGATACCGCGATGCCCGATTTTCTGAGAATTCCGATCTTCATATGCATTCCTCCCGGGCTGTCATGTATACAGCCCCGCATCCTGTCATTTTATCACAGGATCGGCCGGAATGGAACGCCTCCCTTCTTATTTCTTTGCAAAATGGAAAATCTTGTGAAAATCGCTTAATGATCCCGGCCGCATTTCTTGCATTTCCTGCGGGAATCCTGTATGATTGGCACGGATCGTTACAAATTCATAATAGGAGTGAACCGCTTTTGAATTCCAGTGATATCATCCAGCTGGCCGTCCTCGTCGTCCTGCTGCTGCTCTCCGCCTTCTTTTCCTCGGCGGAGACTGCTCTCACCACCGTGAACCGGATCCGCATCCAGTCTCTCGCCGACGAGGGAAATAAACGGGCCGCTGTCGTTCTTCAGGTCATCAGCTCCCAGGCGAAGATGCTCAGCGCCATCCTGATCGGGAACAACGTGGTCAATATCGCCGCGACGGCGCTCTCCACGACGCTCGCGATCCGGCTTTTCGGAAGCGCCGCTGTCGGTGCGGTGACCGCGGTCCTGACGCTGCTGGTCCTCATTTTCGGAGAGATCTCCCCGAAAAATCTGGCCGCCGCCAACGCGGAATCCATGTCGCTCGCCTACGCGGGAGTGATCCGGCTTCTGATGACCGTGCTGACGCCGGTCATTTTCATCGTCGAGAAGATCGCCCGCGGCATCGTGCGCCTCTTCGGAGTGGATCCCGACGCGCGCCCGGCGATGACCGAGACCGAGCTGCGCACGCTGGTGGACGTCTCCAGCGAGGACGGCGTCATCGAAAATGACGAGCGCCAGATGATCAACAACGTGGTGGACCTTGTGGACACCTACGCCAGGGAGATCATGATCCCCCGCATCGATATGACCTCGGTCTCCATCAATCTGGGCTACGACGAGCTGATCGCCATTTTCCGCGAGCACCGCTTCACGCGCCTGCCGGTCTACGAGGATTCCTCGGACAACATCGTCGGCATCATCAACATGAAGGACCTGCTGGTCGTGGACCGGGAAGATTTCACGATCCGCCGGACCATGCGCGAGCCCTATTTTACCTACGAAATGAAGAACATCTCCGACCTTCTGGACGAGATGCGCCTCAACTCCCTCTCCATCGTGGTGGTCCTGGACGAGTACGGCGGCGCCTCCGGCATCATCACGCTGGAGGACGTCCTGGAAGAGATCGTCGGGGATATCCACGACGAATACAAGGGACGCGACGCCGAGGAGATCACGGAGATCGTGCCGGGCAGGGAATATTCCGCGCTGGGCTCTGTGGACATCGACGATCTCAACAAGGCCCTTGGACTCACACTGGAATCTGAAGAATACGATTCCATCGGCGGCTATATTATCGAGCACTCCGAAGACGATCTTCCGAAGGTCGGGGAATATGTGGTCCTTGACGACGGCACGCGCTTCATTGTGGAAGCGGTGCGCAAAAACCGCGTCATGCGCGTCCATATCTATCTGCCGGAACCGGAAAACGAAGCGGAAGCCGCCTTCGGGCAGTAAAAGGAGCTCTTTATGTACTACTTTATCGTCAATCCCTCCGCCCACTCGCGGAAGAACCGGAAGATCTGGATCCGCGTCCGGAACGAGCTGAACCAGCGCGGGATCCTCTACCGCGCCTTCCGCACGGAATATCCGGGGCACGCGAAAAGACTGGCGGAAGCCATTTCCCGGAAGGATCCGCACGCCGTGATCGCTGCGGTCGGCGGCGACGGGACCGTCCACGAGATCCTCTCCGGACTGGTCAATCTTGATACCGTCACCTTCGGCCTTATTCCCGCCGGTTCGGGAAATGATTTTGCCCGCGGCATGGGGATCCCGTCGAAGCCGCTTCCTGCTCTCGCGGCCATTCTTGATCCGTCCAGAATCGTGCGTATGGACGTCGGAAGGACGGACGCCGGGCGTTTCGGCGTCAGCTGCGGCATCGGCCTCGACGCGGCGGTCTGCCATCAGGCGCTCACATCCCCTGTCAAGGGCGTTCTGAACGCTCTCGGGCTCGGGTCCCTCACCTATGCCCTGATCGCGGTGAAGCTCTTCGCCTCCTACCGGCCGGAATCCCTTTCGATCCTTCTTAATACCGGGGAAGAGCTGTCCTTCCCGCGCGCCTATTTCGCGGCGGCCATGAATCAGCGCTTTGAAGGCGGCGGCTTCATGATGACGCCGAAGGCCCGGCCCGACGACGGGGAGCTTTCGCTCATCATCGCGGAGGAGATGCCCCGCCTCCTGCTCGCGCTCGCCTTTCCTCTGGCAAAGTTCGGACTGCACACCCGCGTCCGCGGCGTCCATTTCGTGAACTGCCGCTCCGCCGTCCTGACCTCCGGAGAGCCCTCCTGCGTCCATCTGGACGGGGATTCCGGCGGGATCCGCAGGACACTCTCCGTAGAACTGGAAAGCGAAAAGCTGCAGGTCATAACCGCTTAACGAGACACCTCCGTGCATACCAAAAGCCCGGACTTACGGATCGTTCTTCCGTAAGCCCGGGCTTTTCTCAGCCGTTATCCTTGTGATCCGCCCGAAAAAGCAGATCCATAAGATCATCAGTTAAATCCGTACAGTCTCTGCACGACGCGGTAGAGCTCCACGACCACCTTGCGGCCGGCCTTGCCCGGAAGGTGAAGGGCGCGCCCGAGGATCGTGCGGCGCATCCGCTGGTAAAGACGGCCGTCCTTCTTCCGGAGGTAGCTCCACAGCTCCTTCTTCTGGTCCAGCGCCTCCTTGGTACCGATCCGCAGGAGCAAAATGCTGGTGACCGTCATAATAATGCTCAGGTAGTGGTCCACGACCATCATCTGGTTCCGGTTGCGCACCAGATCCGGCCGGTAGCCGTCGATCATCAGCTTGTTGACCCGGATCTGCTGGTCGATGCGGCCGGTCATGACGGTCTCGTTGACCGACTGGTCGTCCCTGCCGATAAAGTACCAGTAGAGCGGCACGTTCAGATAGTACAGGGTCTTGACATACATCAGCGGCACGTAGGCCACGATGTTGTCCACGTAGAAGGTGTGCTCCGGAAGGATCATCCCGCACTCCCTGAGCAGCTCCGTCCGGTAGGTCAGGCTGTGCATCAGCACATACTTATTCGGCCTTAAGGGCTTTTTGATCTCGTCCCAGGTGAAAACGCGGTCCTCCGGGAAGCTCTCGCCATAGCTCATGCCCCGCTTCTTGCGGGCGCCCTGCTTGTCGTAGATGTAATTGGAGATCAGCACGTCCAGCGTCCGCGGGCCGGCGATGACCTTCCGCAGCACCTCCAGTACCTGCATAAAGGAATCGTAGTCCAGATAATCGTCGCTGTCGCAGACCTTGCAGTAGACGCCGGACGCCTCGCGGACACCGGTGTTCACCGCGCCGCCGTGTCCTTTATTTTCCTGGTGGATCGCCCGGACGATGCCCGGATATCTCGCCTCGTAATCCTGCGCGATCTCCAGAGTCCTGTCCTTCGATCCGTCGTCGACGATCAGCACTTCCACATCGTCTCCGCCCACCACCACGTGGTCGATGGCTTTCTTCATGTAGGCTTCCGAATTATAGCACGGAATGATCACGGTCAGTATCTTCATCTTCTCTTTGTTTTCCTTCCTTTCCGATCCTGACTGCCAGTTCCTTCGTGTAGGCCGCGAAGGCAGAAGGGATCGGGTATTTTTCTTCCATTTCAGAGCGCTCCGCAAAAAGCAGGCTCTTCGTGTCTTCCGCGGGAGCGATCCGGATCTCGTAGCCCGCCATCTTCCAGGTCACGTGGGAAAAAACGTGCTTCGCATCCGGAAGCGGGCGGACGCTTTCCACCCGGAAGCCCAGGTCCGCCGCGAACTCGCGCGCAGCCGTACTGGTGAGCCGCCCCGCAAGGTTCGGGAACTCATAGACGCCGGCCAGAAGGCCCTTCGGAGGCCGCTTTCGGATCGCGGTCCGCGCCCCGTCGCGGATGATGAGGACCGTCCGCTCCTCCTCGCGGTGCCGAACGGTCTTCTTTTTCACGGGGATCTCTTCTGTGAGCTGCTCCAGATGCGCGGAGCACCGGTCCGCCAGCGGACAGTCCCCGCATTTCGGGGCTCCGTTGGGCACGCAGACGAGCGCCCCCAGCTCCATCAGCGCCTGGTTGAGCGTCCCGGGAGAGACGCTCTCGGGAAGATCTGCGAGCACGCTGCGGAGCTGTACCTCCAGATCTTTCTTCACCTTCGCGCTTCCGATGTCATCGAAAGACCCGGAAAGTCTCGCACAGACGCGCAGCACATTTCCGTCGACGGCAGGCAGAGGCAGACCGAAGGCGATGGAGCCGACGGCCCCGCAGGTATAGCTTCCGATTCCGGGCAGGTCAAGGATCTCCTGCTCTTCCCCGGGAAATGCTCCGCCGTGCCTCTCCAGGATCTGCCGCGCGGCTTTCTGAAGATTGCGGACCCGGCTGTAGTAGCCCAGCCCCTCCCAGAGCTTCAGCAGGTCATCCTCCGGGCACTCCGCCAGATGCGCGATATCCGGCAGCGCCTGAAGGAACCGCTCATAGTAGACCTTCACTGCCTCCACGCGGGTCTGCTGGAGCATGATCTCGGAGACCCAGATCCGGTAGGGATCTTTGGTCTTCCGCCACGGAAGGTCTCTCGCTGACCTTAAGAACCACGCGGCGAGCGGCAGGACCATCGATCCTGAAAAGGATATTTTCCGATCCTGCATGCCTCCCTCCGTTTTCCCAAAGTCTCACTGACGCCGGCGATACCGGTCAGCCGCGCAGAAATCCGCTTTCACAGAACAGACAGCGGCCGGTTTCTGACGCCTAATAACTATATCACAAATCCGAAGATCTGTCCCCTTAAGAATTGTAAAAAACTCACAATCTTCCGCTGCCGCGCTTTTCATCCGGCGGTCTGCGTGTTATGCTCAGA
>ONST01000189.1 GCA_900320575.1 uncultured Eubacteriales bacterium | reverse complement strand
GTGATCTTCGGCAATTCCTCGCTGAATATCATGTTCGACACGGTCTCCCGCTCTTATACGCACGGCGTCTGCGGAAGCACGCCCTGGTGCAAACTGGACAAGGTGAAATTCCTCTGCCCGGTGCCCGGCTATGACCGGCATTTCGCGATCACGGAGTTCTTCGGGATCGAGATGATCAATATCCCCATGTCCCCGGACGGCCCGGATATGGATCTCGTCGAGCAGTATGTCAACAATGATCCCGCCGTCAAGGGCATCTGGTGCGTGCCGAAGTATTCCAATCCGCAGGGCTACACCTACTCTGAGGAGACGGTCAAGCGATTTGCGGCCCTGACCCCGGCGGCGGAGGATTTCCGCATCTACTGGGACAACGCTTACTCGATCCATCATCTGTACGAGGAGCCGGAGAATCAGGATTACCTGCTGGAGATCCTTTCCGAGTGCCGGAAAGCGGGCCATCCCGATATCGTGTACAAGTTCATTTCCACGTCGAAGGTCACCTTCCCGGGCTCCGGAATCGCCGCTGTGGCGTCCTCTCCGAGGAACCTGAAGGATATCGAGCAGTATATGAAGATCCAGACCATCGGTCACGACAAGCTGAACCAGCTGCGCCAGGTGCGTTTCTTCGGAACGCTGTCCAATATGCAGGCGCACATGGAGAAGCACGCGGAGATCCTGCGGCCGAAGTTCGAATGCGTCGAGGAGATGCTCGAGCAGGAGATCGGCGGCTATGAGATCGGCAGCTGGACGAAGCCGAAGGGCGGATATTTCATTTCCTTCGATTCTCTGGAGGGCTGCGCGAAGGCCATCGTGGCGAAGGCGAAGGAGGCGGGCGTGGTCATGACGCCGGCCGGCGCGACCTACCCTTACGGAAAGGATCCGCATGACAGCAATATCCGCATTGCCCCGAGCTATCCGAAGCTGAAGCACCTGAAGAAGGCCTGCGAGGTCTTTGCGCTCAGCGTCAAGCTGGTGAGCGTGGATCATTATCTGAAAGAGATGGAAGATGGAGAATAAGAAGAAGCGGAGCACCTTAGTGCTCCGCGCCTTGATTTTTGGCGCTGCGCTCGCCGTCTTTTTGTACTCCGGGTGGCAGCTGCTTACGATGTACCGGGCGTACCGGAAAGCGGATCAGGAATACGCGGGGCTCGAGGCCGAGTTTACCGCGCCCAGGCAGCCCGCCGAAGAGAAAGCAGAACAGGCGGGCACCCCTGCCTCCGGAGGTGCTGCATCGGGCGGTACTTCACAGGAGACGGTCCCCGAAACAGAAGCCGCATATCCCCTCGTTCCCCCGATCGAGGTGGACTGGGACGCACTCCGTGCGGCCAATTCCGAGGTCGTGGGCTGGATCTTTGTCGACGCGCTGGAGAAGGTCAGCTACCCGGTCTGCCGCGGGGACGACAATGATTACTATCTTCATCATACCTTCCGCAGGGAGGAGGTCTTTGCGGGAGCGATCTTCATGGACTGCCGGAATTCCGCGGATTTTTCGGATCCCAACACGGTCATTTACGGGCATAATATGAAGAACGGCAGTATGTTCGGGACGCTGAAGAAGCTAAGGGACAGCGATCTGCTGAACGGCTCCCCGCATGTGTGGATCCTGACGCCGGACGGGGACGCCTGCTATGAGATCTTTTCAGTGTTCACGACCCCGGCGGACGGCGAGGTCTACGATCTGTACCCGGAGAACGGGGAGGAGTTCCTTGCCTGGGAGGAGCGGATGAAGGCCCGCTCCGCCGTTGACCGCGATACGGCGCTTCGCGCGGACGACCGGACGGTCGTTCTCTCCACCTGCACCGGAAATGACGAGACCCGGTGGGTGGTGCTGGCAAAAAGGATCTTTCCGGAGGAACAGCCCTGACCGGTCCGCAGCCCGATGCGGAAGAATCTGAAAAAGGAGGAAGAGAACAGTGACGAAGCTCGAAGAACTGCAGGAGATCATTGACACGCACAGCAGGATCGTATTTTTCGGAGGCGCAGGCGTATCCACCGAGAGCGGGATCCCCGATTTCCGCTCGCAGGACGGTCTGTACAACCAGCAGTACCGGTATCCGCCGGAGACCATCATCAGCCACACGTTCTTCGTGCGGAACCCGGAGGAGTTCTACCGCTTCTATAAGGAGAAAATGCTGATCCTTGACGTAGAGCCCAACGCTGCCCACAAAAAGCTCGCGGAGCTGGAGGAGAAGGGAAAGCTGCTCGCGGTGGTGACCCAGAACATCGACGGCCTCCATCAGGCGGCCGGCAGCAGAAGGGTCTTCGAGCTCCACGGCTCGATCCACCGGAATTACTGCCGGAAATGCGGGAAGTTTTTCGACGCTTCCTATATGAAGGCGGCGGAAGGCGTCCCGAAGTGCGATGTCTGCGGCGGCGTGATCAAACCGGATGTGGTGCTCTACGAGGAGGGTCTCGACCAGGACTGCATCGAGGGGGCCGTAAGCGCGATCCGCGAGGCGGACTGCCTGATCATCGGAGGGACCTCCCTGGTGGTCTATCCGGCGGCCGGGCTCATCGACTATTTCCGCGGGGATAAACTGGTGCTGATCAATAAATCCGCCACTTCCCGCGACCGCAGCGCGGACCTGGTGATCAGCGAGCCGATCGGAGAGGTGTTCTCGCAGATCCGCGTCTAAATGCACACAATTTCATTCAATTTTCCGCTTGTATTTTCCGTTCCCGTGTGCTATAGTATTAGTCCGTGAAAGTTCAGTTATCCTTGTCTTCTGCAATGATGCGGAAGGCCGGAGACCAAAAGGAGGAAAAGCCAGACATGAGAACTTATGAATTAGCATTAGTGATCAGTGCCAGACTGGACGAAGAAGCCCGTAACGCTGTTCTTGAAAGAGCAAAGGGTTACATCGAGCGCTTCGGCGGCCAGATCGGCGAAATCGAGGAGTGGGGCAAGAGAAAGCTCGCTTACGAGATCCAGAAGCAGACAGAAGCCTACTATTTCTTTATCCCGTTCGACGCGGAGCCGACATGCCCGAACGAACTGGAGAAGAATATGAGAATCATGGACAACGTCCTCAGATATCTCATCGTCGCCAAAGACGAGGATGATACCTTCTCTGTCACCCCGGAGAAAGAGGAAGCTCCGGCTGAAGAGGCTCCGGCTGAGGAAGCCCCGGCAGAAGAGGCAGAGGCCGCTCCGGCTGAAGAAGCTCCCGCTGAGGAAGCTGCTCCGGCTGAGGAATAAGGCAGCAGGATTTACCCGTTACCCGGTGAGGATTCCCATTAATATCGGAACTGTCACTGCTTGAAAGAGAGGTAGAACGATGAATGTTGTTATGTTAATGGGACGTTTGACGAGAGATCCGGAAGTTCGCTACGGCGCTGGTGAGAATTCCACTGCTGTATGCCGCTACACTCTGGCGGTCGACCGCCGCTTCAAGCGGGAAGGCCAGCCGGACGCCGACTTCTTTGACTGCGTGTGCTTCGGAAAGTCCGCGGAATTCGCGGAGCGGTACCTGCACAAGGGCACGAAGATGGTGATCCAGGGACGGCTGCAGAACGACAATTACACGGACCGGGACGGCCGCATGGTCTACCGCAACCGCATTGTCGTCGAGAATCAGGAATTCGCGGAGAGCAAGTCCGTGAGCCAGCAGAACAGCGCTTCCTACAGCGCACCGCACGAGAGCGCACGGCCGCAGCAGTCCTCCTGGAAGGAAGCGCCTGCGGCGCCGGCGGCCGACGGATTCATGAATATTCCGGATGAGATCGATGAGGAGCTCCCGTTCGCGTAAAGAGCGGGACGGCCATGAAAGGAGTAGAAGATGGCATTTCAGAAGAGCGAAGGCGGATTCAGAAAGAGAGGCGGATTCCGCAGAAGAAAGAAAGTCTGCGTGTTCTGCGGCAAGGATCATGAGATCAGCTACAAGGACGTTAACAAGCTGAAGAGATACATTTCCGAGAGAGGAAAGATTCTTCCGAGAAGAATTACCGGCAACTGCGCGAAGCATCAGAGAGCGCTGACGGTCGCGATCAAGAGAGCGCGCCATCTTGCCATTCTTCCGTATGTGCAGGATTAATTCCGAAGACCTGCAGGAATACAGCGATTACCGGAGCGGGGAGACCTGCTCCGGTTTGTTGCTTTCTGGCTTCGTTTTTGTGTACAGCGACCCGGAAAAATGCTATAATATCCGCGATAGCGTGCGCCTTTTGGTACGCGGCTGATGCAGCAGAAGTGCCTGCCGGCTTCCGTACCGGGGCAGAGCGGCGGTTCGCGCCGCCTCTCAGGCAGGGAACAAGTGGTCCCCAGGCATTCAAGGAGGTACCGTGATGGATGCAATTACTCTCGGCGAGATTCTGATCGACTTTATCCCCGGAAATGAAGCAGCCAGCTATATCCGCAATCCCGGCGGAGGCCCGGCCAACGCGGCAGTCGCCATGGCGAAGAACGGCCTCGACGTTGGCATGTACTGCCGCATGGGCGACGATGATTTCGGCCGTTTTCTGACGAAGACCATGGATTCCTACGGCGTCCGTCTTCTGACGCCGGAGCTGCTGAAGGATGCGGTGACGACGATGGCGTTCGTGACCCTCTATCCGGACGGCGAGCGCACCTTCACTTTTGCGAGAAAGCCCGGCGCGGATATGCTCCTTAAGAAAGAAGACATCCGCACGGAGGATATTGCGGCTGCGAAGCTCGTGCACGCGTCCTCCTTCTCGATGTCCGAGGAGCCGGAGGCAGGCGCGACGGTGTATTTCCTTGAGAAGGCGCACGAGCTGGGAAAGCTGGTGGCCTTTGACATCAACTACCGCAACGTGGTCTGGAACGACGACAAGAACGCCTGCGCGGAAGCGGTAAAGAGCATCCTTCCCTATGTGGATCTGCTGAAGGTCTCCGACGAGGAAGTCGATATGATCGGCGGCGAGGAGAATATCCCCTCCTTTATGAAGGAATACGGGATCTCCGTCATTATCGAGACCCTGGGCAAAGACGGCGCGAAGTGCCATTTTGGCGGGGAATCCTATTTCGTGGCCGGAAGAGCCGCGAAGGCTGTGGACGCCACCGGCTGCGGCGACGCCTTCTGGGGCGGGTTCCTTGCGAGCCTTCTGAACGCCGGCGTTCTCGCGGTGGAGGATCTGACGCCGGAGAAACTGCAGACCGCCATTACCTACGGAAATGTGGGCGGCTGGTGCTGCGTACAGACGAAGGGCGGCATGTCCGCGCTTCCGACGAAGGAACAGATCGAGGCGGTACTTGCTGCCGAAGCGTAAAAATGTATGGATAAACTGAAGGTGACGGGAAGCCTGCGCACCTATCTGCAGTGGCCTTTTGCGGTGACTGTGATCTGGGCCGTGATGGTGGTCCTGCTGTTCCTTTACGGCGGACTGATTCCTGGCCTCATCGGACTGGGCTTCCTGATTCTCTATTTTGTGATCGCGCTGATCTTCTATTTAAGGAGAAGCGCGCGGATCTTCGGGGAACTGATCTCTTTCGCGACGCAGTACGCGTCGGTCCAGAAGGACCTCCTCGAAGAGTTTGTGCTCCCCTACGCGCTGGTCGACGCGCAGGGACATTTCCTGTGGATGAACCGGGAATTTTCCTCCCTCACAGGGCTGGAGAAGAACTCCCGCAGGAAGCTGCTGGGCGTCTTTCCGGATATGAAGCGGGAGGATCTGCCCGGGATCGACGGCAGGACCGAGTGCCTGATCAAACGGGAGGGCAGGACCTACCGGGCTGCGATGCAGAAGATCCGCATTACAGAGCTGATGGACGAGGACAGCTTCGTCGAGGCCGACGAGGGCGATTACCTGATCGCGGTGTATCTCTTTGACGAGACGGAGCTGGAACAGCTGCTGGAGGAGCGCGACCGGAACAAGCTGGTCTGCGGCCTGCTCTGCCTGGATAATGCCGAGGAGGCCATGGAGAGCGTCGAGGAGGTGCGGAGATCTCTGCTGCTCGCCCTCATCGAGCGGAAGATCAACCGCTATTTCAGTGAAGTGGACGGCATCGTGCGCAAGATGGAGAACGACAAATATTTCTTCGTTCTGCGCCGGAGCGGCCTCGAGGAGCTGGAAAATAAAAAATTCTCCCTGCTCGAGGACGTCAAGACCGTCAATATCGGCAATGAAATGGCCATGACCATTTCCATGGGCATCGGCCTGGGATCCAGACAGTACGCGGACAACGCCGAGGCGGCCCGTATCGCCATGGAGCTGGCCCTGGGCCGGGGCGGCGACCAGGTCGTCGTAAAAGACGGATACCGGACCCGCTATTTCGGCGGCAAGACCGAGTCCGTGGAAAAGGTGACCCGGGTGAAGGCCCGCGTGAAGGCCCAGGCCCTGCG
>ONST01000201.1 GCA_900320575.1 uncultured Eubacteriales bacterium | reverse complement strand
CTTCACCTCCGCCATGGGCAGGAAGGGCAATGCGATCTATCTCAGCACCACCATGCTGAAATACAATTATGTGCCGCTGAAGTTCGAAGGCCGGCGGATCATCATCACGGACAGCCGGATCAAACACGCCGACAGCATCTCGGCCTTCCTGGAGCGGAAGAAAGAGTGCGAGAAGGCGCTCCGGAAGTTCCGGTCCATCGTCAACATCCGCGCTCTCTGCGACCTGAGCGTGGAGCGCTTCGAGACCTGCAAGGACGTGCTGATGGAGCCGGTCCTGGTGAAACGGGCACGCCACGTGGTCTGCGAGAACTTCCGGACGATCCGCGCGCTTTCCGTTTTCCGTGTCAACAAGCCGCAGATCTTCGGAAAGCTGATGAAGGAATCGCACATATCCCTGCGGGACGACTACGAGGTCACCTGCCCGGAACTGGACTTTCTGGCAGAAGAGGCCTGGAAGTTCCCGGGAGTCCTCGGCAGCCGGATGACGGGCCGCGGCTTCGGAGGCTGCACGGTGAGTATTGTGGACACGGACCGGGTGGACGAATTCTGCAGTACCCTGGAAGCAGCCTATCTGGAGCGCTTCCAGAGAAAACCGAATTTCTATATTGCCGACGCCGGCGACGGCGCGCGGGAAATCTGACAGGAGCATTTTCTATATGTATGATCTGATTATTGTCGGGGGCGGGCCGGCCGGTCTCTCCGCGGCGATCCACGCGGCGCGTCTGGGGGTCCAGGCGCTGACGCTGGAACAGTATCCGGTCGCAGGCGGCCAGATGGTCAACTCGGTGGAGATCAACAATTATCCCGGAGTGCCCAACGTGAACGGGGTGGAGCTGGCCTTCCGCATGCGGGAGCACGCGGAGAGCCTCGGAGCCTGGTTCCGGACCGGGACCGTGAAGAGCTTCGATCTCGCCGGAAAGGTAAAGCGGGTGCAGCTTGAAGAGGAGGAACTGGAGGCAAAGACCGTGATCCTCGCGATGGGAACGGAGCACCGGGTGCTTCAGATCCCCGGAGAGGCGGAGCTGAACGGCCACGGCGTGTCCTACTGCGCGGCGGGGGACGGCCCCTTCTACCAGGGAAGCGACGTGGCGGTGATCGGAGGCGGGGATTCCGCCGTGGGCGACGCCATTTTCCTGGCGCAGTGCTGCAAAAAGGTGTATCTGGTGCACCGGAGAGATCGTCTCAGGGCGGAGAAGACCCTGCAGAAGCGGCTCTTCCGGCTCCCGAACGTGGAGGTGATCTGGGATCATCTGCCGGTCTCCATCGAGGGCGAGAACCAGACCGGGGCGCTGCGGATCAAAAATGTCAAAGACGGTTCCGAGCGCACCCTGCATCTGGACTGCGTCTTCATTGCCGTCGGCGTCCGGCCCTTAAGCTCCCTTGTCAAAGACCAGGTGGAGCTGACGGCCGAGAGCTATGTGCTTGCCGGTGAAGACTGCCGGACTTCCGTTCCGGGCGTCTTCGTCGCGGGCGACCTGCGCAGGCGCCAGCTGCGGGAGATCCTGACCGCCTGCGCGGACGGGGCCAACGCGGCGGTCAGCGCCGCGGAATATCTGTCCTTCACGGAAGGGCAGGAAGGACGTGAGGCGCCATGAGGCTGCGGAATATCCCGGAAGCGAAGGGGATCGTTGCGGCCAGCCCGTTCGTGATCCGCGATCCGGAGGGCCGGAAAGGGACCTGGAAGCGCCCCGGACGTCCGCTCGTCTTGGAGATCGGCATGGGAAAAGGCCGGTTCATCATCGAACAGGCGCTTCTTCATCCGGACTGGGACTTCCTGGGGATCGAGCGGTATGAGAGCGTGCTCTTCCGGGCCTGCGAGAAGATGGAGGGCATTCCCTACGAGACGCCGGCGATGCGCCTCGAGCGGCTGAAGAGAGAAGAAAAGGAACGGGTAAGAAGCGGCCGGGAAATGAGCGGCGGAGCAGAGGCGGATACGCTCGACAGAGAGGATTTCGTGCCCCCGGAGAATCTGCATTTCCTGCATATGGACGCCGGAAAGCTGCCGGAAGTGTTTGCGGAAGGCGAAGTGGACCGGATCTACCTCAATTTTTCCGATCCCTGGCCGAAGGCCCGCCACGCAAGGCGCAGGCTCACCTCCCGGGAATTTCTCGCGCTGTACGCGCAGGTGCTTGCGGACGGCGGGGTGATCGAGTTCAAGACGGACAATGTTCCGCTCTTCGAATTCTCCCTGGAGGAGATCCGGGAGACAGAGCCGTTCTCCCTGGAGAGCTTCACCTTCGATCTTCATCACGATCCGGTCTTATGCGAAGGAAACGTGATGACGGAATACGAGAAGAAGTTCTCGAATCTGGGCAACAGGATCTGCAAGCTGACCGCGGTGTTTCATAAAACAGTTCATCATTGACAGTTTCATATACAGTAAGGAGGAGATTCCCATGGTTGTCAAAGTTACGTCTGATACATTTGAGCAGGAGATCCTGAAGTCGGAGCTTCCGGTACTTCTGGACTGCTACGCGGACTGGTGCGGCCCCTGCAAGATGATGAGCCCGGTCGTGGACCAGGCGGCGGAGCAGTTCGCCGGAAAGCTGAAGGTCTGCAAGCTGGACGTCGATACGGACGGGGATGCGGTCCGCGCGTACCGCGTGATGTCCATTCCGAACTTCCTGTTCTTTAAGAACGGGGAACTCGTGAAGAACGCCGTCGGCGGCATGGATCCGGCGTCCTTCGGGAAGCTGATCGAGGAAGTGCTCGCATAAATGCGGAAAATGACGGGATCTGCGCCTCGGCGCGCGGGTCCCGTTATTTTTTTCAAAGTTTTTTGAATTTGTGCTTGCATTTCTCCGGGAGTTCGCATATAATAACACTTGCGCTGATTCAGAAGCGCTTCATAAGGAATGCATCTCTAGCTCAGTTGGAAGAGCACCTGACTCTTAATCAGGGTGTCCAGGGTTCGAGCCCCTGAGGGAGCACTTGGAGCACTGTTTTTGCGGACACAGAGCCGCGGGGACGGTGCTTTTAATATGCGCGATAGAGGCAGCGAAGACAAAAAAAGGACGATCTCATGCTTGCATGAAAGGTCGTCCTTTTTTTCGTCTTCAGGGTGAGCAAACAGCGAACTCGAGCACAGAGTGCTCCGCGCGGGACGAGCGAAGCGAGTCACGTGCGCGGTCTGCCTCGCGCCTGCCAGAGTGGATCATTCAAGGCCGACTGTGCTTGCACAGAGTAGGCATACCTTTTTTGATTTCAGGCGGAGCTTAGCGAAGCCGGACGTTTTGCTCTGCAAAACGGCGGCCTCTTTGTGATCTCGCCGGCAGCGCGCGAAAGCGCGGGCGGAGCTTTGCGAAGCAAAGCGGGCCGGCGGAGAGCAGAAGTGGATCATTCAAGGCCGACTGTGCTTGCACAGAGTAGGCATACCTTTTTTGATTTCAGGCGGAGCTTAGCG
>ONST01000203.1 GCA_900320575.1 uncultured Eubacteriales bacterium | reverse complement strand
CTCACCTGCACGGAGCTTTCCGTGCAGGAGATCGCGCAGCGGGTCGGCTACGAGAATCCGCTGACCTTTTCCAAAATGTTTAAACGGGCCTGCGGCCTGAGCCCCCGGCATTACCGCCAGAGGGAGACCGGACGTCCGAAAGAATTACAATAAACGAAGGAGTATGCCCGTTATGAGTATCATTTTTCAGGAAGAGAAGGGTCTTCTGACACTTCACACGAAACATTCCACCTACCAGATGGCGGTCGACCGCTTCGGCGTTCTCCGGCATCTCTACTACGGACGCAGAGCGGACGGTACCGAGTTCTACTACCCCTATACGGAGTATGATATCTCTTTTTCAGCCGTTCCGCCCCGGACCGAGACGGAAGGTTTTTTTTCCTTTGATACCTGTCCGCAGGAGTATACCACCTGCGGCGTGGGAGATTACCGGCCGGCGTCCATCGGCGTGGTGAATCCGGACGGCAGCTTCTGCGCGGATTTCCGCTATGTAAGCCACAGGGTCCTTCCGGGCAAGTACGCGATCCCGGGCATGCCGGCGTCCCACGCTGCCGAAGGAGAGGCGGAGACGCTGGAGATCGTTCTCAGGGACGAAGTGACGGACCTGTCCGTCGTGCTCCGGTACGGCGTGTTCTTTGAAAATGACGTGATCGCGCGCTCCGCGGAGATCGTGAACGGATCGAAAGGGAAGACCGTGCTGACGCGGGCCTTCTCCATGTGCCTCGATTTCCCCTACGGAAAGTGGGATCTTCTGCATTTCCACGGCAGGCACTGCCTGGAACGGCAGGCGGAACGGATGCCGCTCGGCTATACGAAGCAGGTGCTGTCTTCCGGCCGCGGGCATACCTCTCATCATGAGAACAATTTCTGCATCCTCTGCGACGAGAACGCGTCCGAGGACCACGGCGAGTGCTACGGCTTCATGCTGGTCTACTCGGGCAACTTCAAGACCGAGATCGAGCGCACGCAGCTGAATGCGGTGCGTATCGTTTCGGGCATCAATGACGACAATTTCCGCTGGACGCTGGAGAGCGGCGAGAGCTTCCATACGCCGGAAGTGCTGCTGTCCTTCAGCGGCGGGGGCCTTACGGCCCTCAGCCACCAGTACCACGAGATGATCCGCAGCCACATCTGCCGCGGGAAGTTCGCGAAGGCCCGCCGGCCGGTCCTGATCAACAACTGGGAAGCGACGATGTTCGACTTCACGACCGACAAGGTGATCGAGATCGCCCGCCAGGGCGCGGAACTGGGCTGCGAGCTCTTCGTGCTCGACGACGGCTGGTTCGGCGCGCGTGATTCCGATCACGCGGGCCTGGGCGACTGGTTCGTCAATGAGCGGAAGATGCCGGGCGGGCTCATGCCGCTCATCGAGGCGGTGCAGTCCTTCGGCATGAAGTTCGGGATCTGGATCGAGCCGGAGATGATCAACGAGGACTCCGATCTCTTCCGGAAGCATCCGGACTGGGCTCTGGCCGTACCCGGCCGCGAGCCGGTGCGGGGCCGTCACCAGCTGGTGCTGGACATGACCCGCAAAGACGTCAGGGACTACCTCTTTGACTGCTTCAGCGCGCTGATCGCGAACCATCCGATCAGCTATATCAAGTGGGATATGAACCGCTGCATCGCGGAGGTGTTTTCTGCGGAACTGCCGCCGGAACGCCAGGGAGAAGTATTCCACCGCTTTACGCTGGGCTTCTACGACCTGATCGGCCGGCTGACGGAAAGCTTCCCGGACGTTCTCTTTGAGGGCTGCTCGGGCGGCGGCGGACGCTACGACGCCGGCGCGATGTACTACACGCCGCAGATCTGGCTTTCCGACGATACGGACGCCATCGAGCGCGTGAAGATCCAGTACGGCAGTTCCTTCGGCTATCCGGTCTCCACGATGGGCGCGCACGTCTCCGTGGCGCCGAATCAGCAGACCGGCAAGAACACGCCTCTCCACACCCGCGGCATCGTGGCGATGTCCGGGACCTTCGGCTACGAGATGGACCTGAATCTTCTGTCCGAAGAGGAGAAGGAAGAGGTCCGGCAGCAGATCCGCACCTTCAAGGAACACTACTGGCTGATCCAGGACGGTCTCTACTACCGTCTGACCGACGTGGTGCACAACACCGCCTACGCCGCCTGGATGTTCGCGGCGAAGGACGGCAGCGAAGCGCTGGTGAATCTCGTCGTGACCCACGTGCGTCCCAATTACGTGCCGATGCACGTCCGCCTGAAAGGCCTGATCCCGGAAGCGAAATACCGGGAAGAGGTGGAAGGCACAGAAGGCCGGGTCTATACCGGAGCGGCGCTGATGTACGGCGGATACACGTTCCCGGCGCTGTGGGCGGACTACCCGTCCTGCCAGGTGCATTTTACAAGAATCGACTGAATACCCGGGGAGACGGCCATGAGGGTTGTCTCCCCGTTTTAAAGGGGAAGGAATGTCACTGAGATCTTACCTGAAGGAAGAATTCGCAAATGCGAAGGCGCAGATGTCGGAGCTCGAAGGATATGCGAAATGGCAGTTCCTCTGGGATTACTACAAGCTCTGGATCATCGGCGCGGTCTGTCTGGTCGGCTTTCTGATCTATTTTCCGGTCGCCCGGGCGATGACGCCGAACGACAATTGGTTCTACATCACGATCGCCAACACCCAGGCGGATTCCGGGGCAAATTCCGCGATCCAGAAGGATTTTACTGCCTATTCCGGCTACGATCCGAAGGAAAAGAATGTCTATTTTAATGACAACTGCTATTTTGATCCGGCAGATGAGCGCTACAACGCCTACTACACCTATTTTGTGGCCTATGTGGATGCGGGAACGCTGGATCTGATCGCGATGGAGCGGGACGATCTGGAGCTTCTGGGCACCAGGGGGCGCCTCCTCGATCTCTCCCGGCCGGAGGCCGCGGAGATCATGGAGAAGTACGAAGACCGGCTGATCTACGCGCTGCCGGTGGATACCGAATACAGCACCGAGCCCGTGCCCATCGGAATCGACTTAAGCGACACGGTCCTGGTCACGAAATATCATCTCTATACGGACACCTGCGCGGTGGGGCTATCGGCCAACGTGCCTCACATGGACGCGGTCCTGAAGTTTCTCGCGTTTGCGACGGAGGACGCCCAATGAACATGCTTCGCGGTTTTATGGACAATGACAGCGCCTTCGGGCAGCTGATGCTGCGCGCCTGGGCCTTCATCATCTGCAATCTGTGCTTTCTCGTCACGGCCCTGCCGGTGGTGACCGCAGGGGCCGGCTGGGCGGCCATGGATTACGCCCTGATGAATACGATGAAGAACCGGGAGACAGCCGCCCCGTTCCGGGATTTCTGGCACGGCTTCCGCGTGAATTTCAGACAGGCCACCGTCAGCTGGCTGGCCGGCCTGCTTTTTCTCGGTTTTCTGGGCCTCGAGTGGTACTGGTGCCG
>ONST01000204.1 GCA_900320575.1 uncultured Eubacteriales bacterium | reverse complement strand
GAGATCTCTTTCATCACGACGGCGGACAAGATCGGCTTCGAGACCTACCGCCGGAGCTGCTCGATGCTCTTTCTGTCTTCCGTGAACAGGCTCTACGGGGATGCGGTGAAGAACGTGATCCTGCATTTTTCCGTTTCCGACGGATTTTACTACACGATCGGCGGGGACGTGGAGCTGAATGAGAAGGAGATCGCTAGGATCACGAAGGAAATGCGGACGATGGTGGAGTACGAGCTGCCGATCCGCAAGTATTCGGTGAATACCTTCGAGGCGAGGCGCCTGTTCACGGAAGCCGGCATGCAGGATAAGGCGAAGCTTTTCCGCACCCGTATCGCCTCCCGCGTCAACCTGTATTCGCTCTACGGCTATGAAGACTACTATTACGGGTTCATGGTGCCGAACACGCGCCTTCTTACGGCCTTCGAGCTGATCCCCTATCACGACGGCGTCGTCCTCCGGATGCCCAGACGCAGCGATCCGGAGCAGGTCGGGGAGTTCCGCCCCTCCGAAAAGCTGTTCCGCGCCAGGATCGAGTCCGAGCGGTGGGCGGAGCAGATGGGCCTGTCCTGTGTAGGAGATCTCAACGAGTGCGTCGTCTCCTGCGGCACTCGCCAGAAGATCCTGGTCTCCGAGGCCATGCAGGAGCGCCGGATCGCGGAGATTGCGGCCCAGATCCAGCAGCGGCCCGAGGTCAAGTTCGTGATGATCGCCGGCCCCTCGTCCTCCGGAAAGACCACCTTCTCCCAGCGCCTCTCCGTACAGCTGGAATCGAAGGGCATGAAGACGCGCTGCATCAGCGTGGACAATTATTTTATCGAGCGGGAGAAGCTTCCTGCCGGGCCGGACGGAAAGAAGGATTTCGAGAGCCTCTCCGCCGTGGATACCCGGGCCTTCAACGCGGATATGAGCGTGCTCCTGGACGGCGGGACGATCCGGATGCCGACCTACGATTTCGTCACCGGGAAGCGCGTCTACAGCGGCGAGACCCTCTCGCTGGGGGAGGGCGAGCTCCTGGTGATCGAGGGCATCCACTGCCTCAATGACGCCCTGAGCGCCCAACTCCCCGAGGAGAGCAAGTTCAAGATCTATATCAGCGCCCTGGTGCAGCTCAATGTGGACGAGCACAACCGGATCCCGACGACGGACGGCCGCCTCCTGCGCAGGATTGTCCGCGACTACCGGACCCGCGGCTACAGCGCATCCCAGACCCTGGCGATGTGGGACGATGTCCGAAAGGGAGAGGAGAATTACATCTATCCGTTCCAGAACAATGCGGACGCCTACTTCAATTCTTCGCTGCCCTACGAGCTGGCGATCTTCAAGATCTACGCGATGCCGCTGCTCCTTCAGGTGGAAGAGAGCGATCCGGAGTACCCGGAGGCGAAGCGGCTGCTGAAGTTCCTCGACTATTTCGTCGGCATCCCGGTGGACGATGTCCCGGCGGATTCCATTCTGCGGGAATTCGTGGGCGGCGGCTGCTACCGGCTGTAAGAGCCGGAACGGTCACAGAAGCGCCAAAAAAGAACAGGCATTTGTGCCTGTTCTTTTTGACAGCGGAAGAAAATCTGTGTATAATAACCCATTGATTTCAGGCAGGACATGCGGTCGCGGCTGACGGGCCGAAAGGTGTCAGTCGAGGAAAGTCCGGGCTTCACAGGGCAGGATGCCGGATAACGTCCGGCGGGAGCAATCCCCGGGAAAGCGCAGCAGAAAACAACCGCCGCACCCTCCGTCAGGAAGGTGCGGTAAGGGTGAAAAGGCAGTGTAAGAGACTACCGCGGCTCTGGTAACAGAGACGGCATATGCAAGCCCCATCCGAAGCAAGGCCAAAACGAAGCGATACGGCTGCCCGCCGTGCTTCAGGTAGGCCGCTCGATTCTTCCGGCAACGGAAGAGCCAGATAGATGACCGCACGCGACAGAACCCGGCTTATCGTCCCGCCTGAGATCTTTTTTATTTTCTGATCTTCGGATGATACATCTCTTCGCAGTATCTGCAGCGGTAGATCTCCTTTTCCTCGTCCGCCAGCACAAAGACCTGGTCGAGCGCGCTTTCCACAGAAGTAATGCAGCGCGGGTTTTTGCAGCGGATGATATTGACTACCTGCTTCGGGAGCTTCAGCGCCCGCTTTTCTACGATCTCATTGTTCTTGATCACGTTGACGGTAATATTGTGGTCGACGAAGCCCAGGACGTCGAGATCCAGGGTCTCCACCGGGGCCTCGATCTTGATGATGTCCTTGCGTCCCATCTTGTTGGACTGGGCGTTCTTGATGATGGCGACCGTGCACTCCAGCTTATCCAGCTTCAGGTATTTGTAAATGGTCATCGCGTAGCCGGCGCGGATGTGGTCGAGCACGACGCCTTCGCGGAGCGCTCCGATATTGAGGGTGCTTCCTTCCCGTTTCGATCCGGTATTCGACATATGCCTTCCTCCCTTCAGATATGCTCCGGCGCCATGCCGAGCAGTGTGAGAATCAGCGCCATGCGGACGTAAACGCCGCACTGCGCCTGATAGAAATAGGCTGCGCGGGGATCGTCGTCCACTTCCACCGAGATCTCGTTGACACGGGGCAGGGGATGCAGCACGTACATGTCCTTAGGTGCGAGCTTCATCTTCTCACGGTCGAGGATATAGAAGTCCTTCATGCGGACGTAATCCTCTTCGTTGAAGAAGCGCTCCTTCTGGACGCGCGTCATGTAGAGCACATCGAGCCCGGCCATGGTGTCCTCGTCGAGCTTGACGACTTCCGTATAGGGGATGTTCTTCGCATTGAGGGCCTCGCGGACATAGCCGGGGACCTTCAGTTCTTCCGGGGAAATGAGGACGAAGGAGATGTCCTCCCAGCGGGAGAGCGCGGAGATCAGAGAATGTACGGTGCGGCCGAACTTGAGGTCGCCGCACAGGCCGACCTTCAGATGATCGAGCCGTCCTTTCAGGGAGCGGATGGTCAGAAGATCCGTCAGTGTCTGGGTCGGATGCTGGTGGCCGCCGTCGCCGGCATTGATCACGGGGACCATCGAGCGCATGGAGGCAACCAGGGGCGCGCCTTCCTTGGGATGGCGCATGGCGCAGATATCCGCGTAGCAGGAGACGATGCGCATGGTGTCTCCGACGGTCTCTCCCTTGGCCGCGGAAGAGCTGTCCGCGCTGGAAAAGCCCAAAACTTTGCCACCTAAATTCATCATCGCAGCCTCGAAGCTTAAGCGCGTCCGGGTGCTGGGTTCGAAGAATAAGGTGGCAAGTCGTTTCCCTTCACAGATATGTGCATAGGTCTCCGGATGAAGTTCCATATCGTAAGCCAGATCGAGCAGCCGGGTGGTCTCGTCCACCGTCAGGTCGAGCGGGCTCATCAGATGCCGTAATGCCATAGTACCTCCTTTACCAGTCAATGCCTGCATGAAAGTCTGCCGCCGGGCGCGTCCTGCAAAAAGACGCTCCGGTTTCCTTCAAACATCATAAACGAAGAAAATGGTGAAATCAAGTGGGAATGCACGCCTCCTGTGCGGATTGATTCTGTACAGGAGCGGCGATCCTGTGTATAATAAAACACAGGATTTTCCGGTTCCGGGAGGAGGCCGGGAGGCTTCTGCCCCCCGGCCGGCCGGCATCTGGTGCACAAATGTTGGGAACAGTCCAGGGATTGCCAGGCCGCCGGAAACCTTTTTCAGGTCTGAGTTCTGTGAGCTGACCGCTGCGGCGCGGCGGGCCTGATCCAAAGAGAACATGTGAAGGAGGAAGAAAAAGATGATCAGAAAACGCTCGTTTGCGGCTGTGCTTCTTGCCGGGATCCTTGCGTTATCCTTTGCCGGCTGCGGACAGGACGCCCCGAAAGGCACCGTGACATCGGAGACAGAAGCGGGAGAGAACGGGAGCGGCACCGGGAACACGGAAAGAACCTCTTCTGCAGAGAGCGCCGCTGAGATCCCGGCGGCAGAGAGCACGGAAGCGGATCCCAACAGCGCGGCCGACGAGGCCTTTGAAGTCGGAAGCGGAACGGGGGAGGTCTTCACCCAGCCGTATTTCGGATATGAGCTCCGGCCCGGAGACGGCTGGACGTTCGCGGACGAGGATCAGCTGAAGGAACTCAACAGCCAGGTCTATGAGGAACTTTCCGATGACGCCGACGTCCGGGAAGCCATCGACAGCGGCAGCATTTATTTCGATTTCTACGCGATGCATGAGACCTCCGGGAACATGCTCTTCGGTGAGATCATCCGGATGGGCGAGGCGGATCAGGCGCTGAACGACGAACAGCTGCTCGAGGCGTTCGCGGGCGGTGTCAGGTCTTCCCTCGATTCCCAGGGAGCGGAGGATCTTACGACGGAGCAGGAAACGATCTCTGTGCTCGGTGGGGATCAGCAGTCGGTGGTCGTGAAGGGCATCATCAACGATACGGCCTTCTATCAGCGGGCAGTGATCTTAAGAAAGGGCAGCTACGCAGATGTCCTTGTGGCCTCGGCCTATAATGAAGATGAGACGAAGACCCTGATGGAGGCGTTTTCGCCGCTTGCTTGATCGGTACGGCAGGCCCTGCGGCAGCAGAGCCTGTTCTTTTTTTCGTACAAAAGCCATTTACTGGTTGACTTTAACGCGTTGACGCGTTACACTCTCCGACAGAACACTTCACGCGGTAAAAGTTTAACGCGCGAAAGTAAAAAGCTTTTGTTTTGGAGGAACTGGTCATGGCTGTAAAAGTGATTCTGCTGATCCTGTTTTTCGGTATGATGGTGGCGGTAGGTTTTCTTTCCCGCCGCTCTGCCACTACGGTAGACGGCTTTATCTTAGGGGGCCGATCCGTGGGTCCCTGGCTCTCGGCCTTCGCCTACGGCACGTCCTATTTTTCAGCGGTCGTCTTCGTGGGTTACGCCGGACAGTTCGGCTGGAGATACGGCCTGGCCTCGACCTGGATCGGTCTCGGGAACGCCTTTATCGGCTCGCTTCTTGCCTGGGTGATCCTCGGCAGACGCACCCGGATCATGACGAAGGCGATGAACGCGGCGACCATGCCGGCGTTCTTCGAAAAGCGCTTCGATTCTTCCGCGCTGAAGATCGTCGCATCGGGGATCATTTTCGTTTTCCTGATCCCCTACACGGCGTCCGTTTACAACGGCCTGTCGCGCCTTTTTGAAATGGCTTTCGGGATCCCCTACATTTTCTGCGTGCTCATGATGGCGGTCCTGACCGGAGTATATGTCATCCTCGGCGGCTACATGGCGACGGCGCTCAATGATTTCATTCAGGGCATCATCATGCTGTTCGGCATCTGCTGCGTGATCGGGGCGGTCATGAGCGGCCACGGAGGCTTTCTCGCAGCGGTCGGCAAGCTCGCGCAGATCCCCAGCGACAATCCGGCGACCATAGGCCAGCCCGGCGCCTTCGCCTCCTTCTTCGGACCGGATCCGGCGGGACTCCTGCACGTCGTGATCCTGACGTCTCTGGGCACCTGGGGACTTCCTCAGATGGTGCAGAAGTTTTACGCGATCAAGAGCGAGAAGGCCATCACGACCGGGACGATCGTCTCCACGGCTTTCGCAGTGATCATTGCCGGAGGCTCTTATTTCCTCGGCGGGTTCGGCCGCCTGGTCGACGTCTCGAAGGTCTCGCAGACCCTTCCGGACGGGTCCGTGAAAATGGCCTACGATTCGGTCATGCCGCAGCTGCTGGCAAATCTTCCGGATATCCTGATGGGCGTTCTGATCGTTCTCATCATGAGCGCGTCCATGTCCACGCTTTCTTCTCTGGTCCTGACGTCCAGCTCCACCTTCACGCTGGACTTCCTCAAGGGGACCGTGAAGAAGAACATGACGGAGCGGGAGCAGCTGCTGAGCCTGCGTGTGCTGGTGGTCGTCTTCATCGCCCTCTCCGTCATTCTGGCGGTCAATCCGCCGACCTTTATCGCGCAGCTGATGGGCATTTCCTGGGGCGCGCTGGCCGGAGCGTTCCTCGCGCCGTTCATGTACGGCCTCTACTGGAAGCGCGTAACGCCGGCCGCAGTCTGGGCGAGCTTCGCCTTCGGCGTCGGCTTTACGGTGCTGAACCTGTTCTTCAGCTTTACGAACCCGATCAACGCCGGTGCCTACGCGATGCTCGGCGGACTCGTGATCGTACCGCTGGTCTCGCTTGTGACTCCGGGCCTGCCGAAAGCGCAGGTGGAGCGGATCTTCAGCTGCTACGACGAGGAAGTCGAAGTCACGGTGAAGAGTATCCTGCCGGATCAGGAGGACTGATATATGACGGATCTCGAATATGCGAGGGAGTTCTTTTCAAAAGACGTTTATGCGACGGAAGTCACCGGCATCCGCATCGACGAAGTCCGGGACGGATACGCGAAGGTTTCCCTCGCCGTCGACAGGCGCCATGTTAATGCGGTCGGCTTCGTGCAGGGGGGCGTGTATCTGGCGATGGCAGATTTCGCCTTCGCCGTGGCTTCCAACTATGACCGCCCGCTGGCCGTGACGCTCCAGTCCTCGGCAAGCTTTCTGCACGGGGCGGAAGGAACGGTCTTTACGGCCGAAGCCCTTTGCGTGGAAGAGGGCGGACATACCTGCGTCTACCGGGTGGAGATCACCGATGAGCTCGGAACAAAGATTTTTCTCTCCACGATACACGGGTACCGGCTGCGGCCGCGGGACGGCAGAACGGAAGAAGAGCGGAAGGCTGATCCGAATCCCTACTCCCGCTGGAAATAAGAGGTGCTTGCTTGAACCGGATCAACTATCAGAAAAAAATGGAAGAAGTGCTCGCGGAGCTCCAGAAGACGGGGGAAGTGCCCCGTCTTCTTCTGCACAGCTGCTGCGCGCCCTGCAGCAGCCGCTGTCTGGAGGTGCTCTCGGAGCATTTCCTGATCACGGATTATTATTATAATCCCAACATTACGGAAGAGGAGGAGTACCGCAAGAGGGCGGAGGAGCTGCAGCGCCTGATCGGGGCGATGCCGCTTCCGCATGCGGTCACCTATGCGGAGGGTCCGTTCGAGCCGGAGGCTTTTTTCCGGGCCGCTGAGGGCCTTGAGGAAGAACCGGAGGGGGGAAGGCGATGTGAAGCCTGCTTCCGCCTGCGGCTCTTTGAGGCGGCCCGGTTTGCCGCGGAAGCGGGGATCCCGTATCTTACGACCAGTCTCACGATCTCTCCGCTCAAGGACGCGCAGCTCCTGAATACGATCGGCGAAGAGGCCGCAGAACGCTTCGGCATCACCTGGCTTCCCTCGGATTTCAAGAAGAAGGACGGGTACAGAAGATCGGTCGCGCTCTCGGAGGAGTACGGCCTTTACAGGCAGAATTACTGCGGCTGCATCTTTTCAAAAAGGCGGGATTGTGTTATAGTCAGAAACTAAATAAAGAATTTCAGGCACAGGAGGGAGCGGATATGGCTCAGCTTTGGGGAGGCCGCTTTACGAAGGAGACGGACGCGCTGGTCTACCGGTTCAATCAGTCGATCGGCTTTGACCGGCGGTTCTTCGAGCAGGACGTGCGGGGAAGTATGGCCCACGTCAGGATGCTCGCAAAACAGGAGATCCTAACGGAGGAGGAGAAGGAGCAGATCCTTGCGGGACTTTCGGATATTCTCCGGGACGTCGCGGATGGCTCCTGCGTGATCACGGAGGAATACGAGGATATCCACAGCTTCGTGGAGGCGGAGCTCACCCGGCGGATCGGTGAGGCCGGCAAGAAACTGCACACCGGGCGGAGCCGGAACGATCAGGTGGCGCTGGATATGCGTCTGTATCTCCGGGACGAGATCGACGAAACGGCGGAGCTGCTGCAGTCGCTCCTTGTGACGGTCGAGCGGATCATGGAGGAGAACAAGCGCACGTATCTGCCCGGTTTTACCCATCTGCAGAAGGCCCAGCCGGTGACGCTGGCCCATCACATGGGCGCCTATTTCGAGATGTTCCGCCGCGACCAGATGCGGCTCTTCTCGATCCGGGAACGCATGAACGAATGCCCTCTGGGGAGCGGAGCACTGGCCGGCACGACCTATCCGCTCGACCGGGCGTACACGGCGTCCCTTCTGGGCTTTGACGCGCCCTGCGCCAATTCGATGGACGGCGTGTCCGACCGCGATTACGTGATCGAGACCCTTGACGCCATGGCGATCATGATGATGCACCTGAGCCGCCTGTCGGAGGAGATCATCATCTGGAATTCCCACGAATACCGTTTTATCGAACTCGACGACACCTATTCCACCGGCAGCAGCATCATGCCCCAGAAGAAGAATCCGGACATCGCGGAGCTGATCCGCGGCAAGACCGGCCGGGTCTACGGGGCGCTCATGTCGATGCTGACGATGATGAAGGCCCTGCCGCTGGCCTACGATAAGGATATGCAGGAAGACAAGGAGCTGACCTTCGACGCTCTCGATACGGTCAAGGGCTGCCTGCATCTGATGGAGGGCATGCTGAGGACGAGCCGCTGGAACACGGAGCGCATGGAGAAGAGCGCGCTTGGCGGTTTCGCCAACGCCACGGACGCCGCGGATTACCTTGTCCGGAAGGGCGTTCCCTTCCGTGACGCCCACAGCGTGATCGGGCGTCTTGTGCTTACCTGCATCCGGAAGAACTGTTCCCTCGACGAACTGCCGCTTGCGGACTGGAAGGCCGAATGCCCGGCCTTTGAGAAGGATATTTACGATGCGATCTCTCTGCCGAGCTGTGTGAACCGGAGGCTCACGACCGGCGCGCCCGGCGCGATGGAGGAGGAGATCTTCCGCAGCAGAAGGTATCTGCGGCAGGCGGAGGAGAAGCTCGCGGAGATTCAGCATGAAAAAGAACAGGCAGGTGCGTCTGTTTTTTGATAAGGAGGAGATTATTATGAGCGAAAAACTGAGAGCAGGCATCCTGGGTGCGACCGGTATGGTGGGACAGCGGTTCCTGACCCTGCTGGAAGATCATCCCTATTTTGAGGTCACGACGCTGGCGGCCAGCGCCAGATCCGCCGGAAAGACCTACGAGGAGGCGGTCGGCGGCCGCTGGAAGCTGGACGTCCCGATGCCGGAGCGCGTCAAGGACATGGTCGTCATGGACGTCAGCGACGTGGAGAAGGTCGCTTCCACCGTGGACATGCTGTTCTCCGCCGTCGACATGACGAAGGAGGAGATCCGGGCGATCGAAGAAGCCTACGCGAAGACCGAGACCCCGGTCGTATCCAATAACAGCGCGCACCGCTGGACGCCGGACGTCCCGATGGTGGTGCCGGAGATCAATCCGGAGCACTACGAGGTCATCGAATTCCAGAAGAAGCGCCTCGGGACCACCCGCGGCTTCATCGCGGTCAAGCCGAACTGTTCGATCCAGTCCTATACCCCGGCGCTCGCCGCGTGGAAGGAATTCGAGCCAACGGAAGTCGTGGTCAGCACCTACCAGGCGATCTCCGGAGCCGGCAAGACCTTTAAGGAATGGCCGGAGATGCTGGGAAATATCATTCCCTACATCGGCGGCGAGGAGGAGAAGTCCGAGCAGGAGCCGCTGAAGGTCTTCGGCCATATCGAGAACGGCGTGATCGTAAAGGCGGACGGCCCGATCATCACCTCCCAGTGCATCCGCGTGCCGGTGCTCAACGGCCATACGGCGACCGCTTTCGTGCGTTTCGCGAAGAAGGCATCAAAGGAGGAGCTGATCGACCGCCTCGTGAACTTTAAGGGCAGGCCGCAGGAGCTGGGCATTCCCAGCGCGCCGAAGCAGTTCATCCAGTACCTGACCGAGGACAACCGCCCGCAGGTATCCTGCGACGTCAATTATGCCGGCGGTATGGGCGTCTCCATCGGCCGGCTCCGTCCGGACACGCTCTTTGACTGGAAGTTCGTCGGACTGTCCCATAATACCATCCGCGGCGCGGCAGGCGGCGGTGTGGAAAGCGCCGAGATGCTCTACGCCCTCGGATATCTGACCAGAAAGTAAGACAGCGTGGGAAAACACTTATTTATCGCGGAAAAACCGAGCGTCGCCCAGGAGTTCGCGAAGGCCCTCAAAGTGAGCGGTGGCCGGCGCGACGGATACCTGGAGTCGGAGGCTTACGTGGTGACCTGGTGCGTGGGGCATCTGGTCACCATGAGCTATCCGGAGGCGTATGATCCGGCACTGAAACGGTGGAGTCTTGCGTCTCTGCCGTTTTTGCCGGAGACCTTCCGCTACGAGATCATTCCGGCCGTGGAGAAGCAGTTCCGCATCGTGAGCGGGCTCCTTGCGCGGGACGACGTGGAGCGGATCTATGTCTGCACGGACTCCGGACGGGAGGGCGAGTACATTTACCGCCTGGTGGAAATGATGTCTCCGCCGAAGGTGCGTACGAAGGACCGCAGAAGGGTCTGGATCGACTCCTTTACGGAGGAGGAGATCGCCCGCGGCATCCGCGAGGCCAGGCCGCTCTCCGATTACGACGCCTTAAGCGATTCCGCCTATCTCAGGGCGAAGGAGGATTACCTGATGGGAATCAATTTTTCCCGCCTCCTGACCCTGAAATACGGAGACAGCATCGCCTCCTATCTGAATGAAAAATATACGGTGATCTCTGTCGGAAGGGTCATGACCTGCGTGCTCGGCATGGTCGTGCGCCGGGAGCGCGAGATCCGCGCTTTCGTGAAGCAGCCCTTTTACCGGGTCGTCGGCGATTTCGGCGGACTTCCGGCGGAGTGGCGCGCCGTGGAGGGCAGCCGGTATTTTGCGAGCCCGAAGCTCTGGAAGGAAAACGGCTTCCGGCAGCGGGAGGACGCCGAGGAACTGATCCGGTTCCTCAAAACGGCGGAGCCCTTTACCGGAAAGGTCCTTTCGGTATCCCGGAAGAAGGAGAAGAAGAATCCGCCGCTCCTCTACAATCTGGCGGAGCTGCAGAACGACTGTTCGCGGATGTTCAAGATCTCTCCGGACCAGACGCTGCAGATCGCGCAGGAGCTCTACGAGAAGAAGCTGACCACCTATCCGCGAACGGACGCCCGCGTGCTCTCGAGCGCGGTGGCGAAGGTCATTTCCTCGAATCTCAAAGGGCTTTCCCGGCACGAGACCCTGGGCGGCTTCGCGCAGGAGGTCCTTGCGGGAACTTCCTGGAAGAAGATCGGAAGCACACGCTACACCAATGACAGCGCGATCACGGACCACTACGCGATCATTCCGACGGGATCGGGGCTTAATGCGCTTTCATCCCTGTCGCCGACCGCACGGAAGGTCTATGAGACGATCGCAAGGCGTTTCCTCTCGATCTTTTACCCGCCGGCGGAGTACGAAAAGACCCAGGCAGTGATCGCACTTGGCGGAGAATCCTTTTTTGCGTCCTGCCGGACCCTGCTTTCGGAGGGCTATCTGAAGGCCGCTGGGATCCCCGCAAAGGACGCGGGAGCTTCCGAAGAGGAGGCAGGAGAGGAGAACGCCTCCTTCGATCTGCGCACGCTCCGGAAGGGTATGGAGCTTCCGGTCCGGGAGCTGGCCGTAAGGGAAGGGGCGACCTCCCCGCCGAAGCGCTACACCTCCGGTTCGATCATTCTGGCCATGGAAAATGCAGGCCAGCTGATCGAGGACGCCTCGCTCAGAGAGGAGATCATCGGTTCTGGGATCGGCACCTCCGCCACAAGGGCGGAGATCCTGAAGAAGCTGGTGAGCATCGGCTATCTGGAGCTCAACAAAAAGACCCAGGTGATCACTCCGATGCTGCTCGGGGAAATGGTCTTCGACGTGGTCAGCTGTTCGATCCGTCCCCTGCTCAACGCGGAGCTGACCGCGAGCTGGGAGAAGGGCCTGACCGGCGTGGCCGCCGGCACCATTTCCACGGAAGAGTACATGGAGAAGCTGGAGGGCTTCATCCGGAGGCGGACTTCGGCGGTCCTCGGTCTTCACAATCAGACGGAACTGCGGCGCTGTTACGACGAAGCCGCGAAGTATTATAAGAACAGGCGGAGCACAGGTTCCGCCGGAAAGCGGAGCGTGTCCTCCGGAAGGACCCGGAGACGGACGGGGAGCAAGAAAAGCTCCTCCTGAAGGACGGGAAGGCGCTCAGACGGGCATTGTTTTATTATGAAAGCCCGGAAAGGAGAACAGAATGGCACAGACAGAACAGGTAACGATCAGGGAGCTGTTTTCCCTGGAAGAGACGCTGGCAGGAGAATATCTTTCGCAGTTCACCTACCCCTGGGAGGCGCTTGCGGGGATCCATGACCTGATCCTCGCCCTCGGGCCGAAGCTTCCGAAGGACCGCTACGACCAGGTCGCGGAGGACGTCTGGATCGCGAAATCCGCGAAGGTGTTCGATTCCGCCTATATCGGCGGGGCCTGCATCATAGGCGAGGAGACCCAGGTGCGGCAGTGCGCCTTCATCCGCGGCGACGCCCTGGTCGGCGATCACTCCGTGGTGGGCAATTCCGCCGAGCTGAAGAACGTGATCATTTCCAACCACTGCGAGGTCCCGCACTACAATTACGTCGGCGACTCGATCCTCGGCTTCCATGCGCATATGGGCGCCGGCGCCATCACCTCCAATATCAAGGCGGACCGGAAGAATATCGTGATCCGCGGAGCGCAGGAGGTCTACGAAACCGGACGCCGCAAGATGGGCGCCGCTATCGGCGACTGGGTCGAGGTCGGCTGCAATACCGTGCTGAACCCCGGCACCGTGATCGGAAAGCGCGCGATGATCTACCCCACGAGCTGTGTGCGGGGCATCGTTCCTTCGGATACCATCGTCAAAAACACCGGAGAAATGATCGCAAAAAGAGAAGATTAAGTCCGGAAAAAGAGGTGCAGAAGCACAGCGAGCAGCGCAAGATGCGCCGGATAAAAGAGATAAGTGACAAGACGCGGCAGGCTTCTGCCGCGTTTTCCGTTGTAGAGAGCCAAAAGAGGAAAGGCGAATATGGCCGGCCACTCCCAGCAGATGGAGAGGGCCCCGAGCACGAGCTGAAGGAGCTGATGCGAGCGGAAGAAATAGAGCACCGCGATGAGGGCGAGGCCCTTCCAGCCGTAGTCCGTATTGAGAAAATGGGCGATGGCCGGGAACGGCGCGCCCAGGAGCAGCATCAGGACCGGGGTCTTTTTGAAACGCTCCATCACCGCCATCATGCACAGCCCGAGAAGCAGCGTGAACATCACGTTCTGATACTTCCAGTCGAACAGCGCCTGGCGGAGGGCCAGATCGAAGGGGATCTCGGAAAGAAGTCCCGCAAGGAGGATCCGCAGCATGTAGCGGGGGAGATTTTTCGTGCTGAAAAAGCCCTCTACCAGCTGAAAACAGAAGATCGGGAAGGCGATCCGTCCGATGCCGCGCATGACCTGATAGACGAGATAGAGGGTGTAGAGCGGCGTCCCGATGACGATGGGGGCCGCAGGAAGCAGGATCCCCTTGAGGATCAGGGATGCGGCAGTGTGATCGATGAGCATGGTGATGAGCGCGATCCACCGAAGGACGGCCGCGTCAAGGATCCGGTATTTTTCAGGCAGCTGCAGCATGAACTTGTTCCTCCGTTTGTATAGTATATGGACGCATCGGATGGCGGCTCATTCATCCGCCTTCGGCGTACGATCCCTCAGGGGATCGCCCTGCCCGGGTGCGAATCACCTGCTGTGATTCGCATCCTGTAATTTTTTGCTCTTCAGGCAGAGGAGCTCTTCAGAACCGTTCGAAGGCCATGCAGCCGATAAAGCGGTCCGTGAAGTCCCGGGTTCCGGAAAGCGGGAGCTCCCTGGCCTGAAGCGCGAGTGCTTCCGACTCCGTGCGGAGCGAAGGGGAGAGGAGCAGCATGACCGCGCCTCCCAGGGCGGCATTTCCGATAAAGACGGCCTTTTCTTCGAGCGCCTCCGGGAACAGGCCGATCTCCGCGGCGGAAGCCGGATCGAGGGAGCTTCCGAAGCCCCCGGCAATATAGAAGGTCCGGATCTCTTCCGCACCGGTGCCGGCCGCATCCAGAAGCGTCATCAGTCCTCCGCAGACGGCGCCCTTCGCCAGCTGGATCTGGCGGATGTCCTTCTGCGTGACGAAGATGCCCGAGGCGCCGATCTCCCAGGAATCACCGTTTTCCAGATATCCGGAACCGTCCATGTCTCCGCGCTTTTTCATGAGTGCGAGCGCGTCGAGGATCCCGGAACCGCAGATCCCCTTTGCCCTTCCGCCGCCGATGGTCTCCCAGGCGGTCTGCCGTCCCGCGGAGGCCACTTTGCGGATCGCGCCTTCCGCGGCCGGCATTCCCGACGAGAGTCCCGCACCCTCGAAGGCCGGGCCGGCGGCTGCCGCGCAGGTAAGAAGGGAGCCGTTCCGCCAGAGCGCCATCTCTCCGTTCGTCCCGATATCGGTGAGAAGCGCCGGATCCTCCGAGCGCATGCCGGAGGCGAGGACGGCGCAGGTGATGTCCGCCCCGACATAGGCGCTCATACAGCGCGGGAGATAGACGGGGGCGCCGGCGAGCGTGCGGGCGCTGTACGCGCCGAAGTACGAGGGGACGCGGAAGGGGAAGGACGCGAGCGGTGCGGGATCGATGCCCTCGAACAGATGGAGCATCGTGGTATTGCCCGTGACGACGGCCTCGGCGACATGCGGACCGCCTGCTTCGGCAAGGCAGTATCCAGCCATTTCTTCCAGCTGATCCCGGATGCAGGCGGAGAGGACCGCAGGACCTTCTTTTTTTGCTGCTTCGATGCGGGAAATGACGTCCGCCCCGTAGATCCTCTGGGCATTGAGGCAGGAGCGTTCCGCCAGGATCCGTCCGCAGCTGCGGTCGATCAGCTGCAGAACGACGGTGGTGGTCCCGATATCGGCCGCAAAGCCGAGTCCTCCCGTCTCTGAAAGCAGCTCTTTTGGGCGGTACCAGGTGATGATCCGTGACGCGCCCTCTTCCGGGAGCGTGAGCGCGGCATCTCCTTCTATTTTCGTACAGCAGGCAAGGCGCCATCCCGCTGCCAGTTCTGCCTGCGTTAAGAGACGCAGCTCTTCGCCGGAGGGGGCGCTCAGCTCCCCGGCTGCCCGGATCCGGCATTTTCCGCAGGTGCGGTTCCCGAAACAGGGGAGAGAAAAACCGGGGCATTCCCGGGACAGGAGGTCATCCGCAGCTGTTCCGGCAGGAACGCTCAGGCGTTTTGCGGTATGACCGGCAGTCAGCGTAACGATCGGCATTTTAACACTCCTTCCAGAAGAATTTCCTGTCACTGTAATCGGCTTCGATCCGGGTTTTCGGCGATCAGTCTGCTGATTTCCCGGTTCATGACCGGGCATCCGATCCGTGCGGTCCGCATCATGTTCCCCTTTCTCATTGTTTCTTCGCGTCCCCTTCATCATAACGGATGAGCGCGCCCTTGAAAAGCCGGGATTCATAAATCCTTTAAGACGCGGGCAAGCAAATCTTAAGATTTGTAACGGATTGGCAACTGCCTGAACACAGTCTGAACACAAACCTGTGGTAAATATTAGAGTGTAGATTGGAATTCCCGTGCGGGAGCGTACGGGAAGGGAACAGACGCGTTCCCGTCTTCGCGGACCGGCAGATCTGCCGGACGGAGGTATTCAATGAAGAAAGAACGTATCATGCTCCGCAGGGAGACCGGCCGGAAGATCCCGATATTCAAAGTCCTTTTCGTGACTGTTCTCGTCAGTGTCATCGCCCTGCTCGCCATCCTTGTGGCCGTGATCGCAAAGGCGCCGGAGATCAGCGCGCTGGACGCGGCCCCGAAATATTACCGGTCTTCGGTGCTGGACGACGCCGGGGAGACTGTGCTGACGCTCTCCGGCGAGGAGTCGAACCGCGTCTACGTAAAGCTCGAAGAGATCCCGGAAGACCTGCAGCACGCAGTGATCGCGATGGAGGACCAGCGCTTCTATGAGCACCACGGCGTCGACCCCAGGGGCATCGCCCGGGCCGTGATCCGCGGGATCAGAAACGGAGGCGTAACAGAGGGCGCCAGCACCATTACCCAGCAGCTGCTGAAGAACAACGTCTTCCCGGACTGGATGCAGGAGTCGAATTTCCGTGAGAAGCTGGTCCGGAAAATACAGGAGCAGTACCTGGCGGTCGCGCTGGAGATGCGCGTTTCCAAAGAATGGATCCTCGAGAACTATCTCAATACCATCAATTTAGGCGGCGGGAACTGGGGCGTGGAGACCGCCTCCCGCTACTATTTTGACAAGGACGTCTCGGACCTGACGCTCTCCGAGTGCGCGGTGCTGGCGGGTATCACCAAGAATCCGACGACCTATAATCCCCTGAGGAATCCCGAAAAGAACGAAGGAAGGCGTCAGATCGTCCTGCAGTACATGGAGGAGCAGGGCTACATCACTGAAGAGGAACGTCTGGAAGCGCTGGAAGATCCGGTCTATGAGCGGATCGCCGAGGTGAGCTCTTCGGAGCGGCAGCAGAAGGTCTTCAACTATTTTGAGGACGAGCTGGTCTATGCGGTGCTCGGCGACCTGATGGAGGAAAAAGGCCTTACCGAGGAGGCGGCCTGGGACCTCATCTACCGGGGAGGGCTGACCATCCTTTCCACCCAGGACAGCGCGCTCCAGGAGATCTGCGAGGAGGCGGCGGCGGACGAGGATCTCTTTGATTCCGACGCGCAGATCTCCCTGGTGCTCATCGACAACGAGACCGGGGAAGTGAAGGCTATGATCGGAGGCAGAGGCGAGAAGACGGCGTCTCTCGTCCTCAACCGGGCGACGGCGGCGAAGCGCCAGCCGGGCTCCACGATCAAGGTGATCGGCGAGTACGCAGCCGGGATCAACAGCGGGGAATTCACGCTCGGGACCACCTTCGACGACGCGCCCTACACTTATTCCAACGGCACGGAGGTGGAGAACTACGACGGAGAGTACGGAGGCATGACGACGGTCCGCGAGGCCATCGTCAAGTCGGATAATATCGTCGCTCTCAAGTGCTTCCAGCAGGCCGGAATGGAAGGCGTCTGGAAGCAGCTGCAGGAGTTCGGCATCTCCACGCTGACGGAGGCCGACCGGGTCGAGGCGCTTGCGCTGGGAGGCACCAGCGGCGGCGTGACCAATCTGGAGATGACGGCCGCCTACGGCACCATCGCCAGAGGCGGCACCTACGTGGAGCCGGTCTATTATACGAAGGTGCTGGACCGCGACGGAGAGGTGCTCCTTGAAAAGGAACCGGAGCGTCACCAGGCGGTGAGCGCCGAGACGGCAGCGCTCCTCACCTCTGCCCTTGAGGAGGTCGTGAATACGGGCACCGGGACCGGTGTGCGAACCGACGGGCTGGCGCTTGCCGGCAAGAGCGGCACCACGACGGACGTCCGTGATGTCTGGTTCCTGGGCTTTTCTCCTTACTATACCTGCGGCGTCTGGGGAGGCTTTGACGACAACTCCTCCCAGGAGAGCTCCGGCTATGTGCAGCGGGTCTGGAAGACGGTCATGACGGAGGCCAACGAATCCCTGGAGGAGCGGGAGCTTGGAAATGACGGCGGTCTTGCCGCCTGCGTGATCTGCACCAAGTGCGGAAAGCTGGCCGTGGACGGCCTGTGCAGCAGCACCGAGCAGGGCGACATGACGAGGACCGAGTATTTTGCGGAGGGAACGGCTCCGACAGAGCGCTGTGACTGCCATACCGCAGTGAAGGTGTGCCGGATCTCCGGGCAGAAGGCCGGCATCTACTGCACGGACTGCGAGACGAGGGTCTATCTGAACGAGGGCAGCGAGGATACGGACGACGAGGACTACGTGCTGCCGGACGGACTCCTCAGCTCCTCCTGCAGCACCCATAAGCATTTCTGGTCCGGCTGGTTCGGAGACGGGGCGTCTCACGGATCAGGGGAGGACCATTCCCATGAGTACGGAGAAGGAACAGGGCAGCCTGGCCGGGATGGCGCAGATGCGGAAGCGCCGGGAACGGGAGAGGAAGGAAGCGCTTCGGACGACGGGTGGTTCACGCTTCCGGACACCGAGGAGATCCGGGAATTCTGGGAATCCCTGTGGTAAGACGGGCAGATAAGGAGCGATCGGCCGGGCCGGGAAACATGAGACCATGTTTTTCCGGCCTGTTGTTATTTCTGCATAAAAACTGATGCAAAGGACGGAAAGACTGTGCTATAATGCAGAGGACGAGAAAATCATCCAGAAAGGAGATTTGCAATGATTTATACAAAAGAAGTCGAATCCATGTGCCCCGTCGCACAGGGCGTGCATCATGGTGCTGCTCCCATTCCTGAAGAAGGCCAGTGGATCCAGTCCAAAGAGATCAAGGACATCAAGGGATACACGCACGGCATCGGCTGGTGTGCTCCGCAGCAGGGTGCATGTAAGCTTTCCCTGAACGTCAAGGACGGTATTATTCAGGAAGCGCTTGTCGAGACCATCGGCTGCTCCGGCATGACCCATTCCGCAGCGATGGCCGCCGAGATCCTTCCGGGCCTTACCGTTCTCGAGGCTCT